>NZ_DCYU01000126.1:0-23480 GCF_002331165.1 Pseudoalteromonas sp. UBA2102 | reverse complement strand
ACCATTCAGTTGTCCTAGTGACACAGAAAACGTTTTTGAGAAGATAATGCCATTCGCCTCGCAGGCTCGGTCTCATCTTACTTAGAAATAGCAAATCAGTGATTTGCAAAGCAATTTCTGCGTCCCCATCGTCTAGAGGCCTAGGACACCGCCCTTTCACGGCGGTAACAGGGGTTCGAATCCCCTTGGGGACGCCACTTACTATTTTAGGTGATGTATAAAGCAGTGTGACACCGCACTCTCTATGCACGACGTTATCAAGAGTACTAATCTATTGAGACGCCACTTACTATTTTAGTAGTGTATAAAGCTATAACTTCCTCAGCGCTATCCAGCGCATTAATTTCTACCGTTTATCCGTTAAAATTTTAGTTTTACACTTTTAATTTTCTTCAATATCTAAAAACCTATCTATTTAATTAATAATCACCTACGTATAATTTCTTTGGTTTTCAAGACCGATCCGCAATAATAATTATTCATTTACAGTGATAAATATTTTTGCTAGCTGCGTTAAAAATACATACTTATAACTGCATGTGTAGATAAAATGGATAGCACAACTAAATTACAAATTACTCTTAACCATATTTATTCATCCTTTAAATAGCTCAATCAATAAAGCCTGTACAAAATATTCAGCATTTATAAAGCGCTGTGCTGCTAACCTTTTAGCTTAATTTCTTATTATTAGGAGTTAATTATGGCAAGTGGTTGGGCGCGTGATGGCGCAATTCAAGATCAAATCGATGCAAGTGTTAACGACGCAGTGCAATATGCAAGGCAAAATTTAATCTCAGGCGCGAGTGCTGAATTCTGTGATGAGTGTGATTGTGAAATACCACAGGCACGCAGGTTAGCGCTGCCAGGTGTTAGGCACTGTGTGGCGTGTCAAAGTGAGCTTGAGGCTAAAGGCAAGGGCGTTGCTGGCGTAAACCGCCGAGCAAGTAAAGATAGCCAATTAAGGTAAAGGTGCGACTAGGCACCTTTTCGATAGACTTATTGCCTAGTTAGCTTTGTTTTTCTTTTTCTGAATAAGCTCAATTGAATAGCCATCAGGGTCTTTCACAAAAGCAATTTCTGTTGTGCCACCTTTTACTGGCCCCGGTTCTCGACTGACGTTTCCACCAGCGGCCTTTATGTCGTCACATGCCTTGTATATATCGTCAAATTCAATAGCTATATGGCCATATGCATTACCAAGATCGTAGCTATTTTCATCCCAATTATAAGTAAGCTCTAATACAGTATTACTATCCTCTTCACCATACCCTACAAAAGCTAATGTATAACGGTACTCTTCGTTGTCAGAACGGCGTAATTCTTTCATTCCTAAAATCTGTGTATAAAAAGAAAGTGACTTTTCTAAGTCGGCTACACGCAACATTGTGTGTAATAAACGCATTTAGGTTACCTCTGTGAGTTTAAATTTAAATAGGTGTGGAGCATAGCGTCTTTATGGGGTATCCATAACCGCATTGCAAAGGCCAGAGCCTGCCATATACCTAGGGGCTTATTTTACCTCAACTGTGAACAATAAGTTTATATTAACCAGCTATTTGCGCACTCATTGCGTCAAATTTACGTGCAATAAGCCTAGTTATTGCCGCGCAAGTGGCTTTGCCTTCACTGAAAACCTCGGCTTGTGAAATAAATTAAAATATCAGTACGATTTAATACGTAAGTAAACTTCTTAACCTGAGTTCGGGCAATTTAAGCTAAATGTGGACAAGGCTCGGCATTTACAACCACGCATTGCCATAATATTAGCACACTAAATTAGTGGTTTTACCAACAATGGGTTAGTGCACAATGTAATTATAGCCACGCTATTTATACGAGTTTATAAAGTTGTTGCACTTATTGGTCAACCTATTTTTTATTAAGCTCTAACCAAAGAAGGGGAAAGTGCGTGGAATTAATTTGATTTTCATACTACCTATAACTAATTGTTTATTATTGTTATTTTGTTGATTTGAAATAAATTGTAAATTACCTTGGTTTACAAAGTTAACTTATTGGTTGACAAGATTGGTGTATGGTAATACAGTTTTTACATACCAATTGGTAAGTTGCTTGGTTTTAGCTTCTCCAAGGTATTAATAAATAATCGAAGCAATGCTAAGCATAACGAAATAAATACGTAACCGGTCAACAATATACAGCGTGTAATCACTCTGTTTTTATTCGCTCAAATGGTAATAACGCGGCGGGTTACCTATTCAAACGAACATGCTCAGGGTTACTTTAGCAAATTGAATTAAACGACACAGCGTACCTATTTATGGGGTAAATCATTACTCGTACTCATAAAAGCACGCGCCATCATATTTAGGAGTTATTCATGTCTAAACCAGTAATCGGTTTTATCGGCCTTGGCTTAATGGGCGGCAATATGGCCGAAAACTTACAGAACAAAGGCTATGAGCTTATTGTTATGGATTTAAACAAAGATGCGGTTGCTGCATGCGTTAGCAGAGGCGCAAAAACAGCAAGCACTGCAAAAGAGCTTGCACAAGGTGCAGACATAATTATGTTTTGTTTAACAACATCAGCAGTTGTTGAAAAAATTGTGTACGCAGAAGATGGCATTTTAGCGGGTATTAAAGAAGGCGCGGTATTAATTGATTTTGGTACATCAATTCCTTCATCTACTAAAAAAATTGGTGCTGATCTAGCCGCTAAAGGCGCAGGCATGATTGACGCACCACTAGGGCGTACTCCAGCCCATGCTAAAGACGGCCTATTAAATATTATGGCAGCGGGCGATATTGACACCTTCAATAAAGTTAAACCTGTACTTGAAGATCAAGGCGAAAACGTATTTCACCTAGGTGAGCTAGGCGCAGGGCATACAACTAAGTTAATCAATAACTTTATGGGTATGACCACAGTATGTGCTATGTCACAAGCGTTTGCTGTAGCAGACAAAGCCGGTGTAGACCGCCAGCAACTATTTGACATTATGTCGACAGGGCCTTCTAGCTCTCCATTTATGCAATTTTGTAAAAACTACGCGGTAGACAATGTAAGCGACCTTGGTTTTTCAATTGCCAATGCAAACAAAGATTTAGGCTACTTCCTACAAATGGTTTCAGACCTTGGGACTGAATCAAAAATTGCTGAAGGTTCATCTGCTAACTTACAAGCGGCATTTGATGCAGGTATGGGGCAAGGCAACGTACCAGAAATTTTTGATTACTTTAAAACTCTAGAAAAGTAATACCGACAACATTGGGTGCTTTAACGTAGTTAAAGCACCAAAACACACACAACATCAATTGGCTAGATTTAACCTGCTTTGTGCAATGAGTGCAGCATTACTATTGATAAGGCATTACTTCCGGTCACACTGAAAAAGAGTTATCTATGCGTTTAATTAATATAATAAAGCTTAGCCTAGTTCTTATTGGGTGCACATCCACACAATTGGCAGCCAAAGATTATTTTGTAGACACTAAACAAGCTTTTCAAGAAATCTCTGACAAACTCGTTGCCGGCGATAAAATAACTCTCAAAGACGGTACGTGGTCTAATTTCGAAATTTTATTACAAGGCCAAGGAACCAAAAACGCCCCTATAAAGCTTACAGCGCAAACCAAGGGTAACGTTATTTTATCAGGGCAATCTAATTTAAGACTGGCGGGTTCGTATTTAGAAGTGTCAGGGCTTGTATTTAAAAATGGTTATACGCCTAGCTCAGCCGTTATTGAATTTCGTAAAAATAAAGATGAGCTTGCTACTCACTCCCGCGTAACACAAGTCGTTATCGATAACTACAATAACCCCGATAAACGAGAATCAGACTATTGGGTGGCTCTATATGGTAAACACAATCGTTTTGATCACAGCCACTTAGTAGGTAAACGTAACAAAGGCGTTACGATTGCTGTAAGGCTTAATAGTGAGCAAAGCCAACAAAACCACCATCAAATTGATCATAACTTTTTTGGCTATCGTCCTACTTTTGGATCTAACGGCGGTGAAACACTGCGTATTGGTACTAGCCACTATTCATTAAGTGATTCATTTACCGTAGTTGAAAACAACTACTTTGAACGTACTAACGGCGAAGTAGAAATAATCTCGGTTAAATCAGGGAAAAACCAAATCCGCAATAATGTGTTTTTTGAATCTCGCGGCACACTAACGCTGCGCCATGGTAATGGCAATATTATACAAGAGAACGTTTTTTTTGGTAACGGTGTGGATCACACCGGTGGCATTCGCATCATTAATAAAAACCAAACAGTAAAAAATAACTACTTAGAAGGTTTAACAGGCTACCGCTTTGGGAGTGGTTTTACGGTTATGAACGGCGTACCTAACTCACCAATAAATCGCTACCATCAGGTAGAAAACGCGACAATTGAAAACAATACCTATGTAAATGTGCGTCATATACAACTTGGCGCAGGTAGCGATAGCGAGCGTAGCGCTGCACCAATTAATAGCGTAATGAAAAATAACCTTATTATTAATCAAAATGGCGAGCAACCTTTTACAACCTTTGATGATGTAAGCGGTATTAAATTTAGCAAAAATGTAGCTAATACCCAGGTATTAAAAGAGTTAAATTACGGTGTTAAAC
The DNA here is from genome assembly GCF_002331165.1 of Pseudoalteromonas sp. UBA2102. Lineage (NCBI taxonomy): Bacteria > Pseudomonadati > Pseudomonadota > Gammaproteobacteria > Alteromonadales > Pseudoalteromonadaceae > Pseudoalteromonas > Pseudoalteromonas sp. UBA2102. The sequence continues at coordinate 18,889 of NZ_DCYU01000126.1, read as the reverse complement.
AGCAAAATGTAACACTAACCAGAGCTAGTAACGGTTTACTGTATCCTGAATCAAGCAAAATTAGTGCAGGTGCTAAACGCGGTTTAAAGGTGCTAAAAAAGGCCGATACCGGCGTTAGCTGGTATCCAAAAACAGAGCAAGTTGTGGCATTTGATACGGGTAAAACTCACCAGGTTAAAGCAACTGCAGATGCCTTACTTAACGCAATCAATGCAGCCCAAACGGGTGATGTATTAGAGCTTGCAGATGGTCAATACGATGTATCTAAACTCGTTAAAATAACAAAAGTGCTTACCCTTAAGGCTAAACATACTGGCAAAGCTAAGCTGACCTACCAACGCTCCACCTTATTCGAAATTCATGACGGCGGTAGCTTAAAGCTAGATGGTTTAGTTATCTCGGGTGAAAACGCACCTGATGCCATTAATAATAGTGTGGTACGTACTAAAAAGTGGGGCATGGTTGATAACTACCGCTTTGAAATACACAACTCACAATTAACTAATCTTGATATTAATCACTCATTTCACTTTTTTGTAACGGGTAAAGGGGCGATGGCAGATGAAATCACGTTAGTAAATAACACCTTTAAAAATGTGACTGGCGATATTTTACGTCTCGATACCGAAATAGAAGACTTAGGTATTTATAACGCAGAGTATGTAACACTTAAAAGCAATACCTTTAATGAGGTAGCCGGTGGCGTCGTTAAGTTATACCGAGGTGGAAGTGATGAAAGCACCTTTGGTCCGCATTTATTAATGACCAATAACACCCTAACTAAAGTAGGTTTAGGTAAGCGCAACAAGGCGCAAGCGAGTGTGTATGCGCACGGTGTACAAGTAACAAATATTGCAAGCAACGTATTTGAAAAATCGGCACCGATTAAAATTGAGCACACGGTTGGTGAGCCAATAACAGCCATTACAGATAACACCTTTGATGCAACTCAAGCGCCAAACGTAAAAGAGTTACGTGTAGCGGGCCCGCACACGGCAACGATTAAAAATAACAACGTTTTAAATAAGGTGAACTAACAATGATGAATTTAACCCAAAATAAGTCATTATTTAAAACGCTGGGTGTTACTGTAAGTGCCTTAGTTTTATCGATAAACGCCTACGCAGCGCATCCAAATTTGGTAATAACCAATGATGATGTACAGCAAATGCGCCAATCAATTAGCAACAACGAACAGGGCAAGTTTGCCAACGCATTTGCAGCGCTTAAGGCACAAGTGGATGAGCAAATTAAAAGCCCTATAACAGTGCCTGTACCAAAAGACGGTGGGGGAGGCTATACCCACGAACGACACAAAAAAAATTATCAGCTTATGTATAACGCCGGTGTTATTTATCAGCTAAGCCAAGAGGATAAATACGCTCATTACGTACGTGATATGTTGCTTGAGTATGCCAAATTATACCCAACACTTGATGTACACCCTAAGCGCAAAGTTAAGTCGCAAAACCCAGGTAAACTATTTTGGCAAAGCCTTAATGAGGCCATGTGGCTGGTTTATACCATTCAAGCATACGATTTAGTGCATGATGCGTTAAGCGCCGCTAATATTAAAACCATTGAAAATGACTTACTGCGCCCAGTATCGTTATTTTTATCACAAGGCCAGCCATCAACCTTTAACAAAGTACATAACCATGGTACGTGGGCTACAGCCGGTGTAGGCATGGCAGGGTATGTATTAGATGAACCTGAGTGGGTCGAAAAGTCTCTTTACGATTTAGATAAATCGGGCGAGGGTGGCTTTATTAAGCAGCTAGACATGCTGTTTTCGCCACAGGGCTATTACAACGAAGGTCCTTATTATCAACGCTTTGCACTACTTCCGTTTGTTACCTTTGCTAAAGCAATTGAAAACAACGAACCGCAGCGAGACATTTTTGAATATCGCGATGGCATATTACTTAAAGCCATTGATACCACTATTCAGCTAAGCTATAACGGTTTGTTTTTCCCGATAAACGATGCAATTAAAAGTAAAGGTATAGACACAATAGAGCTGGTACACGGTGTAACAGCCGCTTATGGTTTAACACACGATACTGGTTACTTAGATATAGCCAAAAAGCAAAATCAAATAATACTCTCTGGCGATGGCCTAAAGGTGGCTCAAGCACTGGATAAAAATAAGCAAACTCCTTATGTATTTAAATCGGTAGCATTTGGCGATGGTAACGATGGCGAGCAAGGGGCGTTGGTAGTAATGCGTACGCAAACTGGTGGCGACCAAGCACTTTTATTTAAACCTGCTGCACAGGGTTTAGGGCATGGACATTTTGATAAATTAACATGGCAGTTTTACGATCATGGCAATGAAATTGTATCTGATTATGGCGCTGCACGTTTTTTAAATGTTGAGGCTAAATACGGCGGCCGTTACCTACCAGAAAACGAAACTTACGCAAAACATTCCGTGGCACATAATACGGTTGTGATTGATGAAACCTCGCATTTTAATGCAAATGTTAAAGTGGGTAATAACAATCATCCTACGCTTAATTTCTTTGAAACAAACCAATACGGAACGGTGTCAAGTGGGCAAATAAGCACCGCTTACAAAGGTGTTGAGCTTGAACGCACGTTAGCGTTAATTAATTTACCTATGCTTGAAAGCACGCTTGCAGTTGATATTTTTAATGTGACTGCAGATTCCTCCCATAAAATTGATTTACCACTGCATTACAAAGGCCAATTAATTGATACCAGCTTTGAGTTACTTGGTAACACCAAAAGCTTAGCTGCGCTGGGTGATAAAAATGGTTATCAACATTTATGGTTAAAAGCACAGGCGCAACCAGATGAAGGCCTAGCAAAGGTAACGTGGTTAAACGACAACGGCCGTTTTTATACACAAACTAGCCTAGTGAAAGGGGATGAGTCTTTCTTATTTACGCAAATAGGGGCAAACGATCCACACTTTAATCTTCGTAACGAAAATGGCTATATTCGCCGTGTAGAAGGTAAAAAACAGCATAAATTTATTTCAGTACTTGAGCCTCACGGTGAATACAACCCAAGTAAAGAATATACCCTAGAGGCTGTTAGCCGTGTATCGTCACTTAAGTATGGCGCGCAAGAGCACTTAGACCTAATTGAAGTTAAAGTAAAAAATAATACCTATTTGGTTGCTATCAACAAAGCCGATAAAGCAGCTAAACACACATTCACATATCAAAATAAAGCATTCACCTTAAATGGCCGCCTTGGCGTTTATGCGATGAAGAATAATCAGGAGTAAACAGGATGCAAAAGCAAAGTGCACACTTTTCATTTGGTAACGAAACCGAGATTGAAGATTTAGGTAATGGCTTAAAACGCCAAATGCTTGGCTATAACGAAGAGCTAATGGCCGTGAAAATTTGGTTCTCAGAAGGGGCTATTGGTTATAACCATGCGCACAGGCACTCGCAAGTAACGTATGTGGTTGAGGGTGAGTTTCACTTTAACATTGATGGCGTAACTAAAATCTTAAAAGCGGGTGATAGCTGTTTTATTCCTCCTTTTGCTGATCACGGTGCAACGTGCCCAACTGGCGGTATACTGATTGATACCTTTAGCCCAGCTCGCGAAGACTTTCTTGAGGAATAACCTATGAAAATTCAAGGCTTACGCTGGTGGGTTATAGTGCTAATTGCACTTGCTACCATTATTAACTACATAGACCGTCAAGCGCTTAGCGTTTTATGGCCAGACATTGTGGAAGAAATGTTCCCTGATGAATCTGCGTTAGAGCGTAAACAAATTTACGCTAATATTTCTATAGTATTCGTATTTGCTTATGCATTTGGCCAAGCTATTTTTGGCAAAATTTTTGACTGGGTTGGCACGCGTTTAGGTTTTGTGCTTTCAATTGGTGTGTGGTCATTAGCCACTGTTGCCCATGCTTTTGCACAAGGGGTGCTTAGTTTAAGTATTTTCCGTGCAATTTTAGGTGTAGCCGAAGCTGGTAACTGGCCCGGTGCAGCTAAAGGTAATGCCGAGTGGTTTCCAACAAAAGAGCGTGCTTTAGCGCAAGGTATATTTAATTCTGGCGCAGCCATTGGTGGCATTATTGCTATCCCGCTTATTGCTTATTTAACCGTGTACTTTAGCTGGCAAATGGTGTTTGTATTTGTTGGTGCCTTAGGTTTTTTATGGTTAGTTCCTTGGATTATATTGGTAAAAGCGCCTCCAGGCTCTCACCCTTGGATAAGTGAAGAAGAGCGTGAGTACATTCTTACCGGACAAAGACGCGTTGATGATAACGGCGATGTAACAAGCGATGACGAAGAAGAATATAACCCGTCTACAGGCGAGTTACTCTCTCGTAAGCAAAGCTGGGGCGTAATTATAGCCTCTGCAGCTATCGACCCTATTTGGTGGTTATTTGTTTTTTGGATACCAATTTACTTAAACGAAGTGTATGGCATGGATGTTAAATCGATTGGTATTTATGGCTGGGTTCCCTATGTAGGCGCTATGTTTGGTGCTTGGTTTGGTGGCTTACTTGCCCAAAACCGCCTCAAAGCAGGCTGGAATACCGATAAAACGCGTAAGCTGACCATCACATTAGGGTGTTTAATTATGTTGCCGGCGCTGCTTGCAATGGCAAACCCAGGCGAGCCGGTAATTGCGGTACTTATTATGGCTGTTATTTTATTTGGTTTTCAAACCGCCATTGGTAACGTGCAAACCTTACCAAGCGACTTACTGGGTAAAAAAGCGGTAGGTACGTTGTCGGGCTTCTCTGGAATGGCCGCTAAATTAGGTGCTGTAGGCCTTACGTCATTGGTACCTATTTTAACAGCGGACGGTAATTATACACCGGCGTTTGTGATAGGCGCGTCTTTAGCGATTATTGCAATGGCAGCTGTATGGATTTTAATTCCAAAAATTGAACCATTGAAAAAGCCTAACTAATTTGTTGGCAATGGCTGTGTTTCTCACAGCCATTTACTACCTAAGGTAAGTGATAATAATGAAAAATATTTACTTTATTGGCGAGTGCATGATTGAGTTAAGAGCGACTGTTCCCTCTACATTGCATCAGTCATTTGCAGGTGACGTATACAATTCGGCAGTTTACTTAAAGCGTTGTTTCCCACAAATCACCACCTCAGTTATTACCGCTTTAGGGGAAGATAACTTAAGTAAAAAAATGCGTGAGCGTTTTGCAAGTGAGCAATTAAATACAGACTATGTATTTGCTCATAGCAGTAAAGTCCCAGGTATGTATTACATAGAAACGGACGAGCAAGGCGAGCGCAGTTTTATTTATTGGCGGGATGATTCAGCAGCCAAAAAGGTGGTTGAATTTATCAGCCCTGAGCTTGTTAAGCAGCTGTCATCGGGTGATATGTTTTTCTTTTCGGGTATTTCTTTAGCCGTAATAGAAGAGCAAGCAAGAGCGCAGTTTTGGGACATAGTGAAGCAACTTAAAGCCGCGGGTGTAAAAATAGTATTTGACCCAAATTACCGTGCGCGACTTTGGGATAACGTGGAGCAAACTAAAGCGCAATACCATAGTGCATTTAGCCTAGCCGATATTACGTTACCCGGCGTTGAAGACTTAGAAACGCTTTACAACGTGCAAAGTGTAGAAGCGGTAATTGATTATTTGGCTCCGTACAATATTAACGAAATTATAGTAAAAAACGGCCCCGATTCGGTCATTACAAAAGAGGCTAATACAGTGCAAAGCCACAGTATTACGCCGGTTAAAAACGTTATCGATACAACCTCCGCAGGCGATGCCTTTAACGGCGTGTATTTAGGAGCGCGCTTAGGTGGGCGCCCAATTAGCGAAGCGGTTAAGCTGGGCGCGCAGGCTGCCGGCGCTGTTATTCAGCAACCCGGTGCTATTGCACCAAAAGATGTTTTTCAACAAGCCATGGCCAAATCAGGTCTCTAACTGGCTAATTTACTCAATTTATAACACTAAGTAGCACGATTACTTAAAATAAGGGAAATAACGCATGACTCGCTTTTCTGAACTAATGGCAGGGCAAACTCTGCTACCTATAATTCAAGCAGACACGCCAGAGCAAGGTGTAAACATTGCTAAAGCAATGGCAGAGGCAGGCCTAACTTTGGTAGAAGTTGTTCTTAGAACAGATGCATCAATTGATGCGCTTAAAGCCATTAAAGAACAGGTTCCACAGCTAAAAGTGGGCGCAGGCACCGTTATTAACGAAACAATTTTAAAGCAAGCGCTAGAAGCAGGCTCAGATTTTATAGTTACTCCCGCTGTATCGCCTACACTATTAAGTGAGCTGGTTAAGTGTAACGTGCCAGTATTGCCAGGTGTATCAAATACCGGCGATATATTAATGGCGCTTGAGTATGGTTTTGAAGAGCAAAAACTCTTTCCTGCTTCACTTGCTGGTGGTGCGCCGTTTGTCTCTGCTGTCTCATCTGTATTTCGTGCAGTGAGCTTTTGCCCGACCGGCGGTGTAAGCGAAAAAAATAAAATGGATTACTTGTCGTTAAACAATGTATTTGCAGTAGGCGGTACCTGGGTTGCTAAAAAAGAATGGGTAACGCAGGGTAATTGGCAAGCCATTACAGACTCTTGTATCGAGGCTTTAAAATAGCAAGGAGCAAAAAATGAATTATTTAGCCCCAACCATTGCACCAGGCGTTGTTGTTGGCGATGAAGTAAGCGAAGTGTATAAACACGCACGAACGCATCAGTATGCATTGCCTGCTGTAAACGTGGTGAGCACATCGTCAATTAATGCCACTTTAGAGGCCGCAAAAAAAATGAAGTCGCCGGTCATTATTCAACTATCTAATGGGGGAGCGCAGTTTTTTTGTGGTAAAGGTTTAGCACTAGAGGGCCAGCAATCTGCCGTTGTTGGGGCAATAAGTGCTGCACAGTATGTGCATAACGTGGCGAAGCACTATGGCGTTGCTGTCATGCTGCACACAGATCACGCAGCAAAAAAACTACTGCCCTGGATTGATGGTTTATTAGATGAAGGCGAAAAGTATTTTGCACAAACAGGCAAGCCGCTTTTTTCATCGCACATGATAGACCTGTCAGAAGAGCCACTGGAAGAAAATATAGAAATTTGTGAGCGTTATTTAGCGCGTATGGCAAAAATAGGCATGACACTTGAAATAGAGCTCGGGTGTACCGGCGGAGAAGAAGACGGGGTTGATAACTCGCACCTCGACAGCTCTGCGCTATACACTCAACCAGAAGATGTAGCCTACGCCTATGAGCGACTTAGTAAAATAAGCCCTAATTTTATCATTGCTGCTTCTTTTGGTAACGTCCACGGCGTATACAAGCCTGGCAATGTGGTATTAACACCTACCATATTACGCGACTCGCAAGCCTATGTAGCTGAAAAATTTAATTTAGAGCATAACGCTATTAATTTTGTATTTCACGGTGGGAGTGGCTCTGAGCACAGTAAAATTGCTGAGTCGCTAACCTACGGGGTGGTAAAAATGAACATTGATACCGACACCCAATGGGCGAGTTGGAACGGGGTATTAAACTACTACCAAGAAAAACAAGACTACTTGCAAGGCCAAATTGGTAACCCTGATGGCGAAGATAAACCCAATAAAAAATACTATGATCCACGTGTGTGGTTACGTCAGTCGGAGCAGCATATGGTGGCTCGCCTGATCCAATGTTTTGACGACCTTAATTGTGTGAACAGGTATAGCGCATGAAAAGACTGAATAAAGTATTAAAGCAAGATGGGGTTGAAACCGACCTTATTATGTTAATTCGCACGCTATTAGCAACCACAAAAGAAATAGCGTTTAGAGTAAGCCAAGGTGAGCTTGCGGGTGTTTTAGGCTCTACCCTTAACGAAAATATCCAGGGCGAGGTGCAAAAAAAGTTAGATGTCATTGCCAATCAACTGTTAAAAGATACCTTAATTGATGATGATCTTGTAAAAACAGTGGCATCTGAAGAAGAAGATAATGCAGTAGGCGCCCACCCTGATGGTAAATATATTGTGGCATTTGATCCCCTTGATGGGTCATCAAACATTGATGTTAACGGGCAAATAGGCACTATTTTTACCATTTACCCAGCAAAAGCAGATGTGCCCTACGATAGTGATGAGCAATTTAATCAACCCGGTACTAACCAGGTTTGTGCAGGCTACGTGCTGTATGGGCCATCGTCGTTACTAGTAATGAGTACAGGTGGGCCAACCCGCTGTTATACACACGATTTAACCCACGGTGGCTTTTTGCTTACAAAACCAGAGCTTGCAGTACCGAGTAAAAGCCGTGAGTTCTCGGTTAATATGGCAAATTACCGATACTGGGATGAAGCAACACAAGTTTACTTTGATAAATTACTGTATACATCAGAAGAATTTGCTAAAAGCTCAATTCGCTATAATGCAGCCATGGTTGGCGATGTGCACCGAATTTTATGCCGTGGCGGGGTATTTATGTACCCGCAAGATACGCGCGCGGGTAATGAAAACGGTAAAATACGTTTACTTTACGAAGCTAACCCACTGGCAATGCTCACTGAAAACGCAGGCGGTATAGCCACCTCTAAAGGTATGCGTATTTTAGATATTCAGCCCGATGAGCTGCATCAGCGTGTGCCTGTTATTTTAGGCTCTAGTGAACCTGTGACTTACTTTAATTCTACGGTTTATTAAACCTGACTAAGGCCTCAGTACAAAAGGGCGGTTATTGTCCCCTAACGCCTTTTAAATAAAACGTATGCCGCTGCTGACTAATAGTGAGTTAAACGCAGTGGCTACGTTATTTACACACCAAAAATTCATATCTATAGGCTATTACAGCTAAAGCTTTATGCCTGTATTTTCCACTCCTCCATTCTTTATGTCCTTATCGCGCTACGTATTAATTCAGAGTAATTCTTTAGGTAAAACCAATTGTTCATAAAGGTTGCTTGTTTATCTATTCGTGAAATTAATATTGGTAATAACGCTGTGTTATTAGGTATAGACGTAAGTTAACTTTCAGTTAATAAAATATGATGAATTTTGAACGAATATAGTGGTAAAAGTGTTTTTATTATGCTTATATTACCAAGTTGGTTAACAATGAAGCGTAAAAATAAAATAATTTGGTAATAACACACTGGGTATTTGGTAAATCACACATAACATCTGCTAAATACTAAACCACACAATTAAGGAGAATAGAGCCATGATGAAATTAAAACATTTTGCATTATGTGCTGTTGCAGCTGCCATTATAGGTTGTGACACGGATTCAAATAATAATAACAACACATTGGGCTCTATTGCTCTATCAGGCACAGCGTTAACGGGCGAAACATTGTCGACCAGCGTAAATGATGCCGATGGTATTTCTGGCGAAGTAAGCTACTACTGGTACGCCGACGGACAAGTTATAAGTGGCGCTAATGACGCAACTTTTACATTAACAGATGAGCAAATTGGTTTTGCAATTACAGCACAAGCACTTTATACAGATGACAGTGGTGTTAATGAGTCACATTTAAGTGAGCCCACCGATGAAGTGTCAGCTATTCCTTTTGCGGCCACGGTAGAAATTAACGGTGATGCAATTATAGGTAATGAACTAAGTGCTAATGTAGCGGATGAAAATGGTTTTGATCCGGCGCTTGTAGCATATACATGGTTTGCAGATGATGTTGAAATTGCCGATGAAACCTTAGCAACCTACACTATTACCGAATCGCAACTAGGTAAAGTTATAACCGTAAATGCAGCATTTGAAGATAGCAGAGGCTTTGCAGAGTCAGCTACATCAACTGCCACAGCGCCAGTAGAGCGTGCAAATTCAGAAGGGTCGGTGGCTATTGTTGGCACACCTACGGTGGGTAATACACTTACAGCCGAAATAACAGATGAAGATGGCGCAAGCGGCACAATTACTTACCAGTGGTTTGCTGATGAGGTTGCAATTAGTGGTGCTACGCAAAGCACTTACGTTGTAGATGAGTCATTATTAGGGCAATTTATTACCGTGCAGGTTACCTACACGGACGATCACGGTTTTACCGAAGACAACCTTTCTGAGGCAACCATTGCTGTTTCTGCAGAGGCTGTAGATGAAGCGGGTAGTATCACCATCTCAGGGGCTACGCCATATTTAGTGACTAGCGAATTAACCGCTGAAATTAGCGATAACAATGGGGTAGATGAGCAAAACGTTACCTACACTTGGCTTGCTGATGGCGTAGCAATTGCCGATACCAACAGCAAAACATTTACGCCAACTAATCAAGCTGGCGCGATTATATCGGTCACTGCGAGTTATACCGATAACGATGGCTTTTCAAGCACAATTACGGGCGCCGCCGATACAGTTGTGTACACGCAAGTGATAAGCGATGCGGATGCGCTATTAGGTGCTATTAATGCAGGGCTTGGTGATGGCGATGTGCTTGGTTTAAATACCGGTGTATATGCCGATCTTGATGCCATTATGCTAACCAGCGCAGCAACACTTAAAGCTGTTGAAGGACAAAGCCCGGTAATTAGTGGCGAGCTTTGTATTCATGTAGCCAGTGGGGTTGATGCCGCGGGTATTGAAGGCCTTACATTTAAAAATATTGATACTAAATCGGGTGGCTTTTGTGAAACCGAAGAAGATGCCGTTATTTATTCTGAGGGTGACAACTTCACATTTACACAAAATACTATCGATGGTGAAGCAGAGACGTTAAATAATTCTACCTACCATTGGTTAATGCTTAAAGGCGACGCCGCAATGGTTGAGCGTAATACCTTTGCCAACCGCGATAAAGCAGAAAATGGTTCGGTGATCAAAATGTCTTCATCGAGCACTAACCACGTTATTCAATATAACCTTTTCACAGGTACCAGCAGCAACCCAAATTTTGGTAATTCTAGCCTGCACTTAATTAACGCAGGTAGTACAACAGGTACAGGCTCTGCTGATGATGCAAACTTTACTATTCAATATAACCGAGTAGAAAACTTTGTTACAGGCCGACGCTTAATGCGCGTACAAACCTCTGGCGCGACGATTAAAGGCAATACCATTTTAAATCCTAATGGCGGTATTTCGCTTGAAGATGGTGGATTTAATACGGTATCAGACAACATTATTATTCGTACCACTGATATTGCAAGTTCAAGCGATCGTCCTGCCGGCGTGCTAGTTACGCCTTTAGGCCACACTGTAAGCAATAACTACATCGCTGGTATTCGTTCTGGTAATAAAGAAGCCGGTGGTATTGTATTTACCGCTAACCCATTTTCACAAGCTGATGGCGGGGTGCCAAATGGAGGTAACCAAGCTGTGCTTGATGGCGCAGGCGACTTTACCCTTAATGTGACTAATAATACGGTACTTAACTCACAGCAACCATTTGTATTTAGTACAGAAATAGGTTCAAAGGCACCTGTTGGAGATTGTGATGAGCTTACCGCAGAAAATGCACCTGTACTGTATGGTTTAACTAAAAATGCGTTTGAAATTAACTTCAACGGTAATTTAAATGCTAATGGGGTGGGCGATCAAACTGATGAAGACACCATTGAAAGCAGCGCGCTTGTTTATGGTTTCTTTTACCCTAACGAGCTGTCGAGCGATCACTCTTTTGAATACGACTGTGACCTAATTAACCATACTGAATCACTGTTCTCTAACAGCTTTGGCTTTAGTGACAGTTATGAGTCGGGCGATGCGAGCGACCTTTGGGTTGATATTAGAAACGTAAATGGCAATGGTGAATACGACACCGATGGCGCTATTGACCAAAACCCAGAAGCAAATGGTAAAGAAATCCCAGAGTTTGTCACTGCTACAAGTACGCTGCTTGAGACTGACTCAAATGGAGCACAAGCCTTAGCAGGTGCAAGAAACTTATACTACATCCAAAGCACTGATGTAGGTGCAGGCTCTACGTGGGTGGCACAAGATGAATAAGCCCACACTGCACATTATTAATACTTATAAAAATAGCAAACTACGCACAACACACACAATGATAAAGGAGAACGCGGCATGTCGTTAAAAATGGATCGAAGACGTCAACATTCTACAAACAGCTCTGTTTGTAATCATTTTGCACTTTCACCTGCTGCTAAGTTAATTAGAGCAAGTTTACTTGCAGGTATGGCAGGTTCATTGTCATTTAATGCTTTTGCTCAGCAAGAAGCCCAAGAAAAAGTGACTGAAGTAGAGCAAGATGTAGAAATCATCAGCGTTACAGGTACTCGTAGAACCATACAAGATCAAATTGCAATTAAGCGTGAGGCAACAACAGTTGTCGATGGTTTATCTGCAGAAGATATTGGTGATTTACCCGCGTTGTCAATTGGTGAAGCGCTTGAGTCGATTACCGGTGCCGCATCTCATCGTGAAAACGGGGGCGCTACTGAAATCACCATTCGTGGTTTAGGCCCATTTTTAAGCGCAACCCATATTAATGGCCGTGAAGCTACCAATGGTAGTGGTGACCGCTCGGTTAACTTTTCACAGTTTCCATCAGAGCTTGTAAAAAAGGTCGCTATTTACAAAACCCAAGATGCTTCAATGATTGAAGGTGGCGTAGCCGGTGTGATTGCACTTGAAACGATTGCCCCGCTAGATTACGGCAAGCAACGCGTACAAGGCGAAGTAAAACTAAATTACAACCCAGATGAAAGTAATGTAGAAAACTCACTGCAAAGTGATACAGGCTATCGTGGTACGTTTAGTTATGTTGACCAATTTGAGTTTGCCGATGGCCAAGCGGTGGGTGTGTCTTTTGGTGTGCAGCGCCAAGATATTAGCCAACCAGAAGCAGAGTACAGAAGCTCAAGCCCATCGGGCTCTTCACTTTGGGCATGTTTAAATGATCCAACTAATACGAATGAAGGCTTTTACAGAAGCAGCGCAGGTGATTGTGAAGACCAAGTAAGTGGCAGTAACAATCAAGGTTATCAAACAAACATCGACCCAGAAACAGGCAAAGCCGAAAGCGATGGCACTCCATACGCATGGACAGGCAGTAGCCGCAGCTATCGTCAAAATGAAACCTCAGATGAGCGTGATGCAGTATTTATTGCAATGCAATACCAGCCGTCGTCTGAGTGGGATGTTAACTTTGATGCACAAATCTCTGACAGAACACAAAGAGAAGCACGCCACGATTTAATTTTTTTACAAAAACGCGCAACACCTGGTTTAACAGGCCCAACGCTTGTTACTAACGATGTAGGCGGAATTTTACATTGGGAAGGTGAAGAACGTATTGAATCGGCAGGCGAGCAATTCTCTCGTGAAGAAAACTACCAAGGTTATGGCATTAATATTGAGCACACGGTAACCGACCGCCTTACTGTAAATCTTGATTTAGCGTATTCAAAAACTGAGCGTGAAGAGCTACAAATTTCTAACCGTGGTAGAACCGCAGACCGTAATTTGTTTAGCTGGGATATGGGCGATGAAATTCCTCACTTCACGTTAACGGACTTTGATGTAACTGATATTTCTAACTTTACAGATAGCTTACGTACACGTTTAGACCGTGAAAATGTTCGCGAAAACGTTGTTAAATCGGCGCGTATTGATTTTGACTACGCGTTAGAGGGCGATATATTTACCAGTATTGAAGGGGGTATTAGAGCCTCAGAGCTAAGCTTTATACAGTTTGGTGGTAGCCAAGGTAATGGGTCTCGTACTGAGTACACGATAGGCGATGACTCAGCATTGGAGATACTTCAGGGCTGTCAAATTGACTTCCCAGAATCTGACTTTTTATCTAGCGTATCGGATGGCAACTTAGTAACAAATGTAGACAGTAGCGGTAATGTAATAAGCTCTGGGACAGGTTCTTCGTGGGCGACCTACGATAACGTGTGTTTCTCTCAAGCTGTAGCGGCTACAGACGCTGATTATACAGGTGAATTTGGTTACCCTGATGTTGAGTACGAAAATGCCGGTACCATAGATGTTACTGAAAAAACCACCTCAGTGTACTTAATGGCAAACTACGACACTGAAGTATTTGGTAAGTTTATTCGTGGTAACTTCGGCCTGCGTATTGTTGATACTGATGTAACCTCTGTAGGCTTTAGAACAAATTACACTGTAGATGTAGATGAAACTACAGGCGCCGTAACCCTCGATGTAGGGGATTCACTAGAAAGAACCGAAAGTGGCGGTGGTTATACCAAATACTTACCAAGCTTTAACTTAGTAGTTGATTACAGTGAAGACATTTTACTGCGTGCGGGTATTTACCGTGGTATGTCACGTGCTGACCCATCTGATTTAGGCTATGATCGCGACTTTGTAACAGACGATCAATCTGTTGCGCTATCGCTTTCTGACTTATTAACCGTAGATGGTTCAGGTAACCCTGATACTCAACCATTAATGTCATGGAACTACGACTTAGCCTTTGAATGGTACCCTAATGAAGATTCTATTTTAGCACTAAGCCTATACTACAAACAGTTCCAAGGTGGCTTCCAGCAACAAACTGTGATTGAAGACTATGTGGTTGGCGGTGAAACAGTATCACTACCAGTGACAAATTCAGTAACAACCGATAATGATAGCGATATACTGGGTTTAGAAGCATCGTTCTCGTACCGCTGGGATAATGGTATTGGTGTAAAATTTGGCTATAACTTTGCAGATACTGACTTTGAGTTTGAAGATAGCTTATATGGCGATACATACGTTACCGACCTAGATGGCAATACTACTCAATTAACTGCCGGTATTATTGAACCAGGTTCGGTGCCGGGCTTCTCAGAGCATGTATTTAGCAGCCAACTGTATTACCAAATTGGTGACTTTGATACGGCCATTATTTACAAATACCGTAGTGAATACTTCCAACCTTATACCAGTAATGGTACCCGCTTACGTTATGTTGATGCCGTAGGTGTATGGGAAATGCGTGCATCGTATAAAATTAACGAGCACTTTAGAGTTAAAGCTGAAGCCATTAACTTGTTTAGCGCACCTAAGTCACAAGACTTCTTTGTGGAAGATAACCTAGGTGAAGTAAACGATTACGGCCCACGTTTATTCTTAGGAATGAGCTTTAAGCTATAAGACAATAACCAGTGATCCCCACTTTAAAACCCAATTAGCGTATGCCGCTAATTGGGTTTTTTTGTATGTGCGTGTGGGCTATTAACACTAAGCTTTTTGAATCGCGGCGCACTTTCTTAACTAAATCTTGGTTAAACCTTTTTACCTAAAGCGCAGCATTACTAAACTCAGTGTTAGTAACGCTGCGTTATTGGCAGGCTAATTAGTTAGCCAAAAGTCTACTATCTTTATCTTGGTTGACCAATTAATTCGGTAAAAGCGGCTAAATATAAAAATAACGCGGTATATATAAAAAAAATATATCGAGGAGATTGAGGGGGGTTTAATCTTTTTTTGTGTGTTATTTAACCTTAATTGAGATTTAAAAGCACATTAAATACAAGTGGTTATATTATGGTCAGTAATAAAAGTGTTTTTGTCATGCCGAATTGGCTTTTATTGGTAATGACTGTTTTTGCTTTTTTTACAAAAAATGGTTTACCAATAGGTTGACCTTTGGTGCTTTTGCTGTAAATATTAAGTTAACCATTTAGATAAATGGTAAGGCGTTTAATAAAAAATATATAGCGAGTTACACATAGCACTGACACACACAGGAAAAACTATGAATCACAAGTTATCAAAAATTACGCTAGCAGTTATATCTGCCACAGCATTAAACCTTTCTATGTCCACACACGCACAGGAAGCCAAGCCAATTGCAGAAGATGATGTAGAGATCATCGAAGTATCTGGCATTCGTCAATCACTTACTAATGCACTTGCTGAAAAACGCTCTGCAGATAGCCTAGTTGAAATTATTCAGTCAGAAGATATTGGTAAATTACCCGATCAAAACCTCGCTGAAGTATTAGAAAACGTAACGGGTATTCAAATTACACGCCAAGCGGGTGTAGGCACAGGTGTACAAATTCGTGGTACCGATGCTAACCGTACCGAAATTAACGGTGTATCAACGGTGGGCTCAGGCTCTGGTCGAAGTGGTATTAGCTTTGAAGATGTATCAGCGTCAATTATTTCAAGCTTAGAGGTAATAAAGTCGCCTGAAGCGAAAACAATAGAGGGCTCTGTAGGCGGTACTATTAACCTTAAAACGATTCGCCCACTGCATTTAGGTGAGCAGCTAGCCACTATTAGAGTGCAAGGTGAGCACAGTAGCTTAAGCACTGATAGCGGTTTGCAACCACGTTTTTCGGGAACTTTTGCTGATAACTGGGAAGGTGATTACGGTAAATTTGGTGTGTTAGTGAGCGGCAGCTACGCAGAGCAAGATGTAACGGCGTTTCGCCCACGTGCTGATAGAGATAACATTATCACTGCAGATAGTGGTGTAGCCAGCGCTCAGTCTTTTGACTTTTTACCGATTCAATTTTTTGTACAAGATTACGATAACTACGAATACGAAACTAAAAACTTTGTAGGTACCATTGAATGGGCGCCAAACGACAACACAAAGTTTTATTTTGATGCTGTGGTTAACGATCAAGAACGTCGCCAAGAAAGTTCTCGTGTACAGGCCTCTGGTGTAAGTGCGCTTAATGATATTTCGGTTCCTGATGAATTTGAAACCGTAAACTTAGGCTCACTTGGCGGTACCAACCTTGGGTCTATTCAAGCGGCCTTACGCGGTGTCATTCCGGTTAATTTAGAAAACGATGATGACGATCCTAACCTTCGTTTTTCAAGTGATACAAACTCGCGTGTTACCGACAGTAATATTTTTAGACTCGGTGGCGAATGGCAAGGCGATAAGTGGTTTGTTAGTGCTGAAATTGCTTCGTCATCTTCAGATACAACTACGCCTAGCTTTAATACAACGCTTAACTTTATTAACCCTAATGTGCCGTTAGATGCTGGTGGCGGTAATGATAATAGTGTGCCGTTTGAGTATGACTTATCAGGTGGCGCATTGGCATTTGGTATTGCAGAGGGGGCAGAGTACGCGCCAACGGTTGAACAACTACTAGACCCTGCAAATGTAGTGCTACGTGATGTAAATATTGGTCAAGATACGGTTGAAAACTCTGAAGATGCGTTCCGTATTGATTCAACCTATTACACAGACTCAATTGTAACCTCTATTGATTTTGGTTACCGCTACAGTAAATCACAAAGCAAACAAAACGAAATTACCTCAAGCATTGGTTTAAGAACCATGGCTGATAGCCCGTCGGGTGATTTATTTGCCGACTTATTAGTGGCAGGCCCAGATAACTTTAACGAAGCTGATGGCCGCTCGTTATACATAGGCGACTTTTTATTAATTGATCCAGAGCTTGTGGCGTCAGACCCTGATGCGGTACTTGCCACATTACAAGCAGCGATGACTGCGCATGGTTCAAGCAAAACATTAAATGCACCTACTTCAAGTTCTGCAGGTTTTTTTGATATAGAAGAAACCACCCATGCGCTATATGCACAAGCTAACTTTGAGTACGAAATGGTGCGCGGTAACATTGGTGTACGTTACATTCAAACAGACGTAGAGTCTACGGGCAACTCAGTTACTCAAGATGGTAGTGGTAATGAACTGGTAACGCGTATTACCAATGAATCTGACTATGACTTTATTTTACCTCGTTTAAACCTTGTGGCTGATGTATCAGAAGATGTACTTGTGCGCTTTGGTGTAGGTAAAGATATTCGTCGCCCTGATTATAACGACCTATCAACGTCTATTACCTACAGCACAAGTCCAAATGACGAAGTTGAATTTGGTAACCCAGCACTGAAACCTGAAGAAGTACTGTCTTACGATTTATCGGCAGAGTGGTATTTTGCAGAGGCAAGTGTATTTAGCGTAGGTATTTTTCATAAAACACGTAAAGACTTACACGTAAATCAGTTAACCTCGCCAGTTGAAGACCCTGTAACAGGGTATCGCGACTTAACAGATCCATGTGAAGGCGGCGGTATATTTAACCCCATTGCAGATATAAACGTATTTGGCCCTGAGAATGGCCGTGGCGTATGTGTTGGTACAGAAACAAAAGTAAACGATAGTGGTGAAACTACCCAAAAAGGGATTGAGTTTGCCTTTCAGTATGACCTATCAGGCTTTGAAAAAGACCTAGGGTGGGCTTCTGGTTTTGGTGTGCTAGCTAACTATACAATTCAAGAGTTCTCAGGTGGTGAAACCGAAAATTCAGCAACCTCAAGAGCAAGTAATGTATTTGCAGCAACTACCGGTACGCCAGGTATTGAAGTAAGTGAAATTCAAGGCTTACTTAACCTTTCTGAAAACGCGTATAACTTTACGCTGTACTACGAAAAATTTGGCCTATCAGCACGTATGCGTTACACGTGGCGTGAAGGGTATCGTTCAAATGACTTTGGTAGTACGTCTAGCTTCCCTTGGGGTTTCCCAGTGGTACAGGAAGACCGTGGCCAGCTTAATGCAAGTATTAGCTACGATGTGAACGAGCAACTTAATATTGGCTTAGAGGCAGTAAATATTACTGAATCTGAAATTAGCCAATCATGTGTAAACGAAAGCGCACTATTGTGTTTCCAAGGTTTAACTGACCGTCGTATTACACTGGGTGCAAGTTACCGTTTTTAAAAAGTATGTTGAGAGTGTGTAGCCTTTGAACGGGCACTAAAAAGCAAGCCACATGGCTTGCTTTTTTTTGACCTTAATTTAGCCGCAGTTAGGTGGTTAATAAAGGGCCGTGGTTCTTTGTGTTGGGGGTAAAAATGCACCTGTTTGCAAAAAATAAAGTGTGTTGTATTACTTGTTGGCTGTAGCGCATTCCCGTGTGGCTTACATCAAGGGTAATAAAATCACGCATATTAGTAGGGCGTGTTGGTATTTGATGGTTGAATTTGCAGCAGTGTGTTTGGTTTTTAGGCAAGGCAG
>NZ_DCYU01000043.1:49843-95498 GCF_002331165.1 Pseudoalteromonas sp. UBA2102 | reverse complement strand
AGTAGCCCAATTAAAAACTACGACTTACGTTATGAATATTACGGACAAGCCGGTAATTCATTTAGCGTAGCGGCGTTTTATAAAGATATTACAGCGCCAATTGAAACAGTTTTAAACATTGGTGATGAAGATTACTCAGCATCGTTTATAAATGGTGAAACAGCAGAAGTTTATGGTATTGAAGCTGAATGGCTACAAGACTTAACATTTGTAAGTGAAGGCCTATTTACTAGCGGTAATATCACATTAAGTGATTCTGAAGCATCTATTGACCCAGCACTTGCGGGTACATTAACTAATCCTAAAAAACGTATGACAGGCCACTCTGAATATGTAGTTAATTTACAATTAAACTACGATTCGTTAGATGGCATGCACAGCAGTTCATTAGTTTATAACGTATTTGGTGAGCGAATTTTAGCAGCGGGTGTTGCTAATAGAGATGACGCGTATGAGCAGCCATTTCACTCACTTGATTTAGTTTATACTTATTACCCTGATTTTAATTCTAAGATTAAGTTTAAAGTTAAAAACTTACTCGATGAAGATCAAGAGGTAACACAATCAGACATTATAGTGCGCTCAAAAGAGCAAGGTGTAACGTTTGATTTAAGTTACAGCTACGAGTTTTAATTTTCTTCCCAAGGAAGGGGGATATAATAAAACCTAACTACCGATTAGCCCTGTATTTAATACAGGGCTTTTTTATGACTATGAAAAATATTTAAGTTTCGCTTTATTCACTAGTTTTAGGGCGCTTGGGGTGTTAGGTTAGCTTTATACTAATCGATTTAAATAACTAGTCATTCTAGTGTGCTCAATAAAGCGCGAACGGCGTTATAAATTTTTGATGCAGAACAGCTACATATAAAAATTTATGGCTGGTTATCTTGCTATTTATTTGCCGCTATAAATGATTAATAACTTCATATGATTGGTTTTAATAAAAATTAATTCTCACGCAATGAATTTTAATTTTTAATGTATTAAGGCATCTTTTATGAATCAAACAGTGGAAAAAACAATGAAAAAAGTAGGATTAGTCGGTTGGCGTGGCATGGTTGGCTCTGTGTTATTAGAACGTATGCAGCAGCAAAGTGATTTTGCACATATCGACACCACCTTTTTCACCACCTCACAAGCTGGGCAACTCGGCCCTGATATTGCTGGCGACGCAAAACCGTTATTAGATGCAAGTGATGTAAATGAACTTGCTAAAATGGATATTATTGTTACCTGCCAAGGTGGTGATTATACCAAAGCGGTTTACCCTAAATTACGCGAATCGGGTTGGGATGGTTACTGGATTGATGCAGCTTCTGCACTTCGTATGGTTGATGACAGCATTATTGTACTTGACCCTGTAAATAAAGATGTCATTGAACAAGGTTTAGAGCAAGGCGTAAAAACTTTTGTAGGCGGTAACTGTACCGTATCGTTAATGCTACTTGCTTTAGGTGGTTTGTTTGAGCAAGACCTGATTGAGTGGGTAAGCCCAATGACTTACCAAGCGGCCTCTGGTGCCGGCGCTCGTAATATGAAAGAGCTTATTGCACAAATGGGCGCTATTCATTCAAGTGTTGCCGAGCAACTAGATAATCCAAGTTCAGCTATTTTAGAAATTGATAAAATAGTGAGCGAAAAAATGGCTTCAAGCGATTTACCACAAGACCAATTTGGTGTGCCGCTAGCCGGTAGCTTAATTCCTTGGATTGACGTACCAATGCCAAGTGGCCAGTCTAAAGAAGAGTGGAAAGCTCAGGTTGAAGCGAACAAAATTTTAGGCTCTTCTAAACAGCCTGTGCCAATTGATGGTTTATGTGTACGTATTGGTGCAATGCGTTGTCATAGCCAAGCGATGACCATTAAATTACGTGAAGACATTAGCGTAGAAAAAATTGAAGAAATTTTAGCTTCGCATAACGAGTGGGTTAAAGTTATCCCTAATGAGCGCGAAATTAGTGCAACTGACTTAACCCCAGTTAAAGTAACAGGTACTTTAAGTATTCCTGTTGGTCGTATTCGTAAATTAGCCATGGGTCCTAAATACATTAGCGCATTTACCGTGGGCGATCAGCTGTTATGGGGCGCAGCAGAGCCACTTCGTCGTATGCTTCGCATCATTGTAGACGGTGAATAATTTCTGCATTTAAAAGTGTATATTAAAAAGGGGTTAGCGTATTGCTAACCCCTTTTTTTATTATTTTAGTTAAGTGACATTGCATACTACTTTATTTTTTCCTTCGTGTTTTGCTATGTATAACGCTTTATCTGCTAAATCTATCGCTTTGTCTATTTGAATAGTTGCACGTTTAATGCCTATAACGCCAAAGCTTGCTGTAACATTTATAAATTGTTGTTTGTATTCAATGGGCTTGCTTGCAAGAGTAGTACGTAGAGTATCGGCAAATTGCTTTGCTTTTAGCTCTGAATCTCTGGCTATCAGTATTACAAATTCTTCTCCGCCTATACGGGCAAATATATCTTCTTTATTTAAACACGCTCTTACCCGTTTTGTTGCTTGGATTAGTACTTCATCTCCACCCGCATGGCCGTATTCATCATTTATATTTTTAAACGAGTCTATATCCCAATATATAAGCGATACGTGTTGTTCGCAGCTTAATTTATTTTCAAGCTTTTTTTGGCCAACGTCGTAAAAACCACGTCTGTTTATACATTGTGTGAGTACGTCGGTCATGGCGAGTTTTTGCATTTCTTGCGCTAAATCTGAGGCCATTATAAAAATAATAAATACAGCCATACCAACATGTGCAGTTGGGACTGTTATAAAATTAATGAGTGTATATAAATCTAAGTAAGCTTGGTTAACCTGGCTGCCTTGCATTAGTGCGATAGTGGCCGCAATAAATAAACATACGCCGCACAAAGTGTAAGTAATGGCAGCCCCAATTTCAGCGGGTAGCGACTTAGGTTTATGTTTTATTATAATGACGGCGTTTATTAGCAGCAGTAAAATATCGTAATAAATATATAAAGACATAAACAAACCAACATGAACGTTCACGGCTTTATAATAATAAACTGCAGCTAACGTAATCACGGCTAAAGCCAACAAATAATCGATTTTGATAGGGCTTCGGGCACGTATACTGTGTCCCCATGTTCCCAAAATGACAGACCCCATAGAAAAGCTAACAGCCAGTAGCCAATAGAAGGTTTCTGATTCGAAGTAGGGCCGCAATAATATTGTACCCCATTGACACGCAGAGCACATAAATGCGCAGGCCCAAAATAACGAATATGATTTTTTCCCTAACGTATACCACGCCATTAAAAATATAACTGACCAAACAATACTGGTTAGTAAAAGAGTAATTAAAATAAAAAAGACTGGGCTCATAGGTTATATGTTCTTGTGTTAGTTACTTTTTACTGTAGTTGAGGTTGCTTGGGAATTCGAGTAAAGCTATGTATTTAAAAATTCTATTTGTAAATATTTATGTATTGTGTGTACCCACAACTCCTATGAATTGCTTTTTTTGGTATAGCTTTTGCTCGTACTGATCTATTACACCTTTATTCGCTCGGTTTTCGCTGTTTTGTGGGTACTTAATTCACTTATGCAGGTATTTTTTACTTATGCCGAGATGCTAAGCCTTCACATAAGGATAGATAATGGCTTCTACTTTTAAAAATACACGCAAAAAATGGTTTTATGCTTTAGTGTTTACAGCCTTGGGGTTAATTTTACTCAGAGCTTTAGCCCCTTATGCGGTTCAATATTATGTAAATCAGCAGCTTGAACAAACTCAAGGCATAACAGGGCATGTGGGTGATGTTGATTTGTACTTATACCGAGGCGCTTACGCTGTTGATGAGGTAGAAATTTACGCGGTAGATGCCACGCAGGTGCCTAAGCCGTTACTGTCTATAGATACACTTGATTTTTCGCTTGCGTGGTCTGCTTTATTAAACGGTAATTTTGTCACCAACATGGCTTTTACCCGCCCAGAAATTGTTATTTACGATAAAGACCCAACTACCGCTGAACAAAATCAACAGGTGAAAGATGAAACCACGTGGGTAGGCCTTGCTAATGATCTCGTGCCTTTTTCAATTGATACGCTACGTATAGACAATGGTAAAGTAACCTTAGTTAACGCCACCAGCGAAGGAGAGCAGCCTACTTACGTATCAAATATAAACGCTAACATTAACAATATTACCAATGCACAAAACCTCTCTAAAACTTTAGTTACGAGTTTAAAAGTAGAAGGGCAGCTAATGGGCGAAGCTAAGCTGTCTTTAAATGGTAAATTGGACCCTTTTAGTGATAAAGCTAATTTTGATTTTAATGTTGAAGTGCAGCGTTTTTCGGTTAAAAATCTCGAAACTGTTTTTAAAGTGTATACCCCATTTGACATTGAAGCCGGCGGAATAGATGGCGCAATGGAATTGGCCGCTAACAATAATAACTTAAATGGATATGTAAAAGCGGGTGTGCACGATTTAAGTGTTTTTTCGTGGCGCGAAGATATAGAAAAAGATGATGACGGTCTATTTACCGCTATTTTTGAAGGCAGTATTGATTTACTCAGCTCGTTATTAGAAAACGACGAGTCAAAGCTGGTGGCTGCTCGGGTGCCCATAGACGGGCAGTTAGATAACGCTGATGTATCTACTTTTGAAGCCGTGATTTCGGTATTAAAAAATGCGTTTTTTGAAGCATTTAAAATGAAGGTTGATAATGTTATTTCGTTTGAAAGCACGCAAGAACAACAAGGTGAGTAACTAAAAGCCCTTTGTATTAACTCAATACAAAGGGCTTTTTAAGTTTTAGCAAGTAAAATAGATCAGCTATTTATTGGAGTTGGTAATATCTGAGGTTTTACTTAATAACGTTTTTAGCTCAGCTATTTGCGCTTGTAGTTCAACCACTTGTCCCTGCGTTGCAGGAAGTGAGTTATTATCCGCTTTTAGCTCACGGGCATTTCGATGCTCCTCGCTCATTACTTCTAAAATGGCACCTACCATCATGTTTAAAAACACAAACGCAGTTAAAAAGATAAACGTGAGGTAGTAAATCCAGCTCAGCTCGTACACCGCCATGGTTTCGTACATAATGTCGGTCCAATCTTCAAAGGTAGCTATCCTAAATAGCGTCAACATTGAAATGGATACATCTTGCCAAAGTACCGGGTTAATATCGGCAAACATCATACTGCCCATGGCTGCGTAAATATAAAAAATAACAAACATAAGCAGTGCTATATAGCCCATTTGCGGAATGGCTTTAAGCAACGAATTTACAAGCAAACGCAGCTCTGGGATCATAGATACTAAACGCAGTACCCTAAATATACGCAGCAATCGGGCAAGTAACATGGTTGAGCCTGCAGCTGGGTATAAGCTGCCAAGTACAATAATGGTATCGAATATATTCCAGCCCTTTGAAAAGAAGTCTTTTATTCCTTTACTTGCAATAAAGCGAATAATGAGTTCGATTAAAAAGAAAGCTGTGATCCCTACATCCATCCAATTTAGAATAAATTCTACAGTGGGGTGAAGAGAATATGTATGAGCACCTACGGTGAGGGCAGAAACAACAATGACAGCTATAACAAATGATTGAAATATCTTGCTTTTGTCTATACGCTGAAACAGCTTTTGTAACTGCGACATCATAATTATGGGTCCTATGCAAAGTCAGGTTTTTATGACGCTAATATACAATAATATTGTTGCTTTCGATAACGAAAGTGTAAGGAATTCTAATGTTAATCAGTCAAATAACTAAAAGCGCATTGCTGTTTGTGGGATTTTCGGTACTTGCTGGGTGCAGCTCCGACGCTCGCTTTCACGAAATTCAATCAGCACGTTTAGATGAATGTAATTATAAAGCCGATAAAGAATATTACGAGTGCCTTGAAAATCAAGATAAAAATTTTGAAGAGTATAAAAAACAGCAAAGTGAACAAACACAATAATTTATGACTAAAACACAAAAATTGCGTGATAAACAAATACGCCAAGCCCTCACCAACGCCTGTGAGCAAATAAAAGCGACTCATGATGGTTTTGCTTATTTAACTCACACCATTGATTTAAAAAATGAAGCAAAGTCACTAAACATAAGCTGCTATTTTGAAGATGATATAGCCTATAACGACACCGAAGCGCATTTTTGTCAGTTAGTCGATATTATTCACGCTGAGCTTAGCAAAATAAGCTTACCGGTAGCGGCTAAGCAAATAGCGTTTTTAGTTGATTAACATTGGTTTGCCTAGCTATGGACGTTATAATTACCAAAATTATTTTTAGGATGTAAAGCATGGCTGTTCCATCGCGTTCGCAAATCACACCAGGTACAACCGTAAATATTGTATTAAAAGAAGATCAACGCAGCGGCACATTGACTCAAGGTGTAGTTGAGCGTTTATTAACTAAATCACCTAATCACCCGCATGGTATTAAAGTACGCCTAGAAGATGGTCAAGTCGGCCGAGTAAAAGAGATTTTATAATGACAGCGTTAACAGAGCAGGAATTTTGGGATTTAGTGACCACGCCTGAGTTAGGGCTCGACCCACAAAGCGTAAGCGACAACTTAAAAGCTAAATTGAGCGATTTAACTGACGAGCAGCTCATTGCTTTTGATAAATTTTTTGGTATTCACATGCGCAAATGTTTTACCTGGGATTTATTTGGTGCTGCATTTGTTATGGCTGGCTGTAACGACGAATACGGTTTTAGCGAATTTAGGTGCTGGCTCATCTCCCGCGGGGAGACGGTATTTAATAACGCATTAAGCAATGCCGACTCACTAGCACAGTGCTCCCCTGTGTATTATTTAAATGAGCAACCTTACCCTTATATTGATGAATACGACTTAATAGCCGGTTTATTATTTGAAGAGCGTAACGACGACGAATTACCTTTTGTACCCTCAGGCGAGCAACCGGCAGGTAAACGCTTTAAAGACAAACCCAAGTTTTTAAAACAAAGCTATCCGCAATTATTTGCAAAATACTGGCAGTAATATTCAACGTTATTTACATTCAAGATGGTTGCATTTAACGCCACCATCTTGAATTTTCCTTTCACAGTTGTTCACAATCGTACCCATTTATTCACTTTTTTAAATGACTCTATGTTAATAGTTATGTTACATTAATGTGTTTTTAAATGAACAGACACTGAATAATAACAATATACGACATAGGAATGTTATGTATAAAACACTCTCATCAGGATTGATAGCGTTTTGCTTTTTAAATTCGCTAAGTGCACACGCGGCGGTTTCGCAACGAGTAAACAAATCATCTTTATCAGAAGTTAACTTACTTTTAAATCAAAGCGTAGGTTTAACTAATCAGGCATCCACCCATTCTTACTTTATTGAGTTAGATACTCCTCAAGCCTTAAATGCAAAACAAACTCGGTCATCAGCTAAAAAGATGCAGCAGTTTTTTGCAGGCGTGCCTATTTGGGGGCAGCAAATACGAGTGCAATCTAGCAATCAACACATAAGTGGTTTTTTTGCGAAAAATATCGATGCTATATCTTTAAATAAAACGGCTAATAATCAGTTTGACGAATTTTCTGCGGTTAAATCTATTTTAGTAAACGCTAAACTTGATGAATCTACCGCTTATCAAGTATTAAACAACAAACGTTATGTTTATATTGATAACGGAGTCGCACATTTTGCTCGCTTAATTGAATTAAATGTATTTGAAAATGGCGTTGAAAAAAAGCCAATAGGTTTAGTAAGTGAATCTGATTACAGTGTATTTAAACAGTGGAATAATATTAAAAGTGCCCAAGGTACAGGCCCTGGCGGTAATACAAAAATAGGGCAGTATGAATACGGCACTGACGTTGAAGCACTGGATGTGACACAGCGTGGTGAGATGTGTTTTTTAGAAAACGAGAAAGTTAAAACTGTCACCATGGAGTCGGGTTTTGAGCCAAGTGAAGCTTACTCTTTTGCCTGTGATAGGAATACTTACAAAGAAGTAAATGGAGCTTACTCCCCGCTAAATGATGCCCATGCATTTGGTACTGCGGTATTTGATATGTATCAACAGTGGTACAACACGGCTCCGCTTACTTTTCAATTATTGATGCGTGTTCACAGTGGTAACAACTGGGAAAATGCAACGTGGAATGGTCAGGCTATGACCTTTGGTGATGGCGCTGATAGGTTTTACCCGTTGGTTTCACTTGATATCGTATCTCATGAGGTAAGCCATGGTTTTACTAGTCAAAACTCTAATTTAATTTATGCAGAACAATCTGGTGGTATAAACGAATCTTTCTCTGATATGGCGGGTGAAACAGCCGAGTATTTTTTACGCGCAGAGACTGATTGGTTATCTGGCGCTGATATTTCAAAAACTAGCCCCGCACTTCGTTATTTTGAAACGCCATCACTAGATGGGCTTTCGATTGACCACGCAAGTGAATATTACTCAGGTATGGATGTTCACTTTAGTAGTGGTGTTTTTAATCGTGCTTTCTTCCTACTTTCGAACACTGATGGTTGGGACCCTAAAAAAGCGTTCGAGATAATGCTTTTTGCAAATCAAAACTATTGGGTTAACTCTAGTGATTTTATTGATGGTGCCTGTGGTGCTATAAATTCTGCTATTGATTTAAGGTATGAAGCTAACGATGTCATTGTAGCATTTAATGAAGTAGGCGTTACTTGCGATAACATTCAGTTTATAGATGCCGATGGCGACTTAATGGATGATAACTGGGAGCTGTTTTACGGATTAGATCCTAGTAATGCTGATGACGCTGGACTTGATTTAGACCAAGATGGTTTAACAAACCTTGAAGAATACTTAGCGAATACTTTCCCTAATGTAACGGATACCGACTCAGATGATCTATCAGATTATGATGAAGTTAATGTATACCTTACTGAACCTAACAATGCAGACTCTGACTTTGACCGCATGTCTGATGGCTGGGAAGTTTCGTTTTCATTAAACCCATTAAATGCAGATGATGCTCAACTTGATTTAGACTCAGACACCTGGAGTAATGTAATCGAGTTCTTTGGTAACAGTGACCCTTCAGACGCAAGCTCTGAGCCGGTCGTTTTTCCTGAAACAACCTTTGACTTCGATGATGCAGCTGTTCCAGATTTGCTTATTTCGTCAAATTTACAAACGCCTTGGGTAACAACTCAAATTAATGAAGATTCTGGCTTTGTGTTGACTAATAACGACATTACAGACAACCAATCAACCAGTGTTGAGTTTAGCTTTTTAAATAGCGAGCAAGGCTATGTAAACTTTAACTACGCATTAGACACAGAAGTTGGTTATGACTATTTTACTGTTTATATTAATGGTTCAATTGTTTTAGATGAGTCAGGAATAAGCGAGTGGAAGGACGCGTCTTTCCAAGTTCCTGCTGGACTAAATACTGTTAAGTTTACTTATTCTAAAGATTTGTCCGTTTCTACTCCTGCAGATGCTGTATATATAGATAATTTATATATAGGGCCTAATTTTCCTGATGCTGATAATGACGGTATGTCTGATTCTTGGGAATTACAGCATGGTCTTGATATAAATAATAGTGAAGATGCATCACTTGATGCTGACGCGGATGGCTTATCTAACCTTTTAGAGTTTTTAAACGCGGGTTTACCAAATAACCCTGATACAGATGGCGATACTATCCCTGATGGTTGGGAGTACAATAATAGTTTAGATTTAACCAGCTCGTCTGATGCAGCAGAAGATGCAGATAATGATGGGTTTTCAAATCTAACCGAGTATTTAGCAAACACTGATCCGCAGTCAGATACTTCTTTCCCTGTTGCTTTAAACCTCACTACCTCTTTTGAAGGCTCTGCACTACCTAGTTGGATGGTTGAAGCCGAAGGTTCTAGTGCTCCTTGGTTTATTACGAATGATTTTGCGACCGACGGTATACAAAGTATTCGCTCAGGCGTTATTAGTCACTCACAGTTTAGCAGCTTCACCGTAACAGGTTTATTTGAAGAGAGTGTATTAGCATTCGATTATAAAATTGAATCAGAGTCTTGCTGCGATTTTTTAAGTATTACTATTGATGGACAACCCGTTTTTGAGCGTAATGACCGAGGTAATTCAAATACCACAGAAGCAACGTCTATTGTGCTTAACCTAAGCGAAGGGCTTCATAATATTGAATTTAAATATTATAAAGACGGTTCTGTCTCATTCGGTGCCGATACTGTATGGCTTGATAACTTTGCTTTATTTTCTCCAACTGATTTAACAGATACTGATAACGATCAACTGCCAGATTACTGGGAATTAGTTAATGGATTAAATCGCCTTGATGCAAGTGATGCTGCATCTGATGCTGATACTGACGGTCTTTCAGCCCTAGAAGAATTTAACCTAGGAACAAATCCAACCTCAGCAGATACAGATGGTGATGAACTAAGTGATGGCTATGAGGTAAGTAATGATCTTTTACCTTTAGATGCTGCAGATGCTAATTTAGATTACGATGAAGATGGTTATACAAATATTCAGGAGTTTTACTCTCAGAGTCTAGCTAACGATGCTTCATCATTAGTGCAATCTTTTACGCAATTAAATGAAAGCTTTGAAGATGGCCTTCTTCCGGCTAAGTTTACCGAACTTGCCGTTAACTCTTGGGGTTGGCAAGCTAATACAAGTTGGTCAACTTTGGGCGATGCAAGCCTTAGCTTAGCATTAACGCCTACTAGCAAGGTTGGGGGGTTTGCCATTGCGGGGTTATTTGAAGCCGGTTTTATTAATTTAGACTATTTGGTTTATGACTCTCCAGCGCTGCAAATAAGCTTAAATGGTAGCCCTATAGATGTAAATCGTGGTAGCCAGTCTCGTTTATTGTTACCGGTAGATGATGGTTTTAACATTATTAAAGTTAAATATGAGGACTTATACCTTCAGCAGCAACCGTTATCAGTTGATAACATTACCTGGTCTGCAGATATAGACCTCACCAGCGACTATGATTCGGACGGTATTCCTGATTTTTGGGAAGTTGAATATAGGCTAAATGCTTTAGAACCCTACGACGCTAATTATGACGCCGACTATGATGGTTTGACTAATTTACAAGAGTATCAACTTTCGGGTAATCCGCTTAGCTCAGATTCAGATGGTGATGGTGTTCAAGACAGTGAAGATAGCCACCCAGATGATGCAAGCCGCGGTGAAAATAGTCCGCCTGAGTTTATATCGAGTCTTGAGCCGATTACGCTTGAAGCGACTTCACAAAATACTAATTTCACCCGCCTATATACTCCAGAGGCAAGGGATAACGGCCATTTAGAGCCTCAAGTATACACAAGCTCAGGGTCTTACTTGCCCCTTGGCGAGCACCAGATTACATGGATTGCACGAGATAATGTTGGTAACGAAACATCGGCTATACAAACAGTCACACTTGTTGATACAACTGCCCCGATTATCCAACCGTATACTTTTAGTGTTTATGGCAGCACGATTACGGCTATAAAAAATTCACTTTTAGATAGTCGTGTTATTTACGATAGTGTTTCAGCTATAACGCTTCTGGAAATTGATGATAGCTTTGTATTTAGAACGGGTGATGTATCTATTCCTGTATCTGCTGTTGATGAAGCTGGAAATCATGTATCAGGCGACGTAAGGGCTATGATTTTCCCTGAAATCAGTATTCAGCCTACTACGTATGTGTATCAAAATGGTAATGTGCTTGTAGATGTTTTTATTAGCGGCGCTAACCCATACGGTTACTCTAGCTTTCATTTACAAGCTAATAATAGCACCCAGTATTTTACTACTAATCAGTATGGACCTATTAAGCTTGAGTTAGAGCGAGAATTTATAGGTAGCGCAGCAAGTATTAGTGTCCTATCTAATGGTAATGCGTTTATAGACAAAAATGATAACAGCCAGCTAGTGTACTTAAGTGAAGCGGCACAGGCGCAGTTTATTACTGATTTTTATCAAAATGGTAAAGCAGTTAATAAAACTATTCAGCGTTCTTTACCTGACTTTAATGCCACCATTAAGTTAGTAAATTTACCTAGTACAGGTAGTGATGTATCCCTTGAGCTTATTGGCCCCACAGGTGTTGATTTTTACATTTATAAAACAGCTGATTCACAGTGGGATGTTTCATTTAGCGCAAATCTTTCTGAGCAAACCAATAATATAGATTTAACTTTACGTGTAAAACAAGGTGATGAACTACTAGCAACTAAGCAAACTAGTTTACGTATTGTTGATAGCGTTATATTTGATGACCCTGAGCTAGATACTGATGGCGACGGTATACCTGATATTGAAGAAGGGGTAGGTGATAGTGATAAAGATGGTATTGCTGATTACCTAGATAGCACTTCTACTACTAATACAGCTATCTTAGCTTCAGGTGATAGTGCTCACAGTATTGATGAGTTTAATCACTTGGCTGTAGGTAGCATTAAAGAGGCTCTAGCAGCGGGTTATATTGCTGATATGTCTATTTCTGAACAAGCACTAAGCACTTATTTCTCAGATTTAGATATAATAGAACCTCACTTCCAAGCTAAAAGTGATGTAATTAACGTTCGTGTTACGTTATCTAATTCATCAAGCACCGCAGAAATTGCACTACCTGAGTATGTAAATGCAATTTTAAGCTCAGATATGCAAGTAAGAGTACTAACCGCTGCTGGTTGGCAGTCGGCCACTGTATTATCAGGTAATGTATATGAGCAAGTGTGTTCACGCTGCTTTAGCTTTGCAATCGCAGATGGTAGCGCATTCGACCTTGATGGAGAGGTTAATGGGGTTGTTGAAGTTGTGGCAAAACTAGCGCAGGAGAGTCTAAATCAGGCGCCAGTATTAGATGTTGATATGCCGGCCACGATAGAAGAGCTTGCTACTATTGAGCTTGATGCTTCTGGCTCTACTGACCCTGATGGAGATACGTTATCTTACGAATGGCGTGTTGAACACCCTCAGTTATCTATTACAGCTGAGGATACTCAAGGTAAAGCGGTACTTACCGTGGGTGAGCTTGAGCAAACGGTTGATGCGGATATTACGTTAGTGATATCAGATGGCTATGAGCAATTTACGCAAGTATACACCGTTAGCTTTTTACATGTTAATCAGCTACCAAGTGTAGAATTAAGTACATCTGCGGTTTCGGTTAAAGAAGGTCAGGAAGTTTCAGTGACAGCGTCTGCAACCGATAAAGAATCCTCAGAGCTTTCTTTTAAGTGGGTTCAAACAATGGGTGTAGAAGTGGCGCTAAGCGATGTTGACTCCAGCACACTTAAGTTTAAAGCGCCGAGTGTGTCGCAAACTACAGAGCTGGGCTTCAAGCTTATTGTATCTGATGGTGAAGGTGAGACTGAGCAAAGTTTAGCTGTGACTGTCACTAATGCATCTGGCACAAGTAGTGAAAAGGGCAGTGGCGGTGGTTCATTAGCCTTCATGTTGCTGCTTTTAGCATTTTCTGTTGTGTACACAAGAGCGCAGTGCTTTAAGTAACACTTACTAATAAATATATTCTTATATTGATAAAAGCCCCTTGATGTATTCAAGGGGCTTTTTCTTTTATGAACCAAATGTATTTTAAGTAAGTATAGAGTTGAGTGTGTTATGCTATTTTTATTAGTAATGAGTTGGAATTTTAATGAGTTATCGTAAAATTTTATTATGTATGAGCTGTTTATTTCTAAGTAATGTACTTTTTGCTAAAACTGTTACGCCGAGTAATAAAAGCCGTTTTATACCGTTATTAAAAACAATGCTTGGCGATTACCAGGTGGTAACTGCTAACTCCCCACTGTGTGTGGATAGTCAGTTGAGTTTAATTAACCCAGTTTACCCAGACGCGGGTTTTAAATTAGGCGAGCATATTGCGTTTGAAAGTTTACACAACGGCACCCGTACAACTAAAAAGCCAAATTTTTGTTTTGTAACTAGCTCGTATAAATACAAAAGTGATGGTGTTGATAACAGCTTAAAAATGAGCCGCTGTATTGACCCCAATAACGAAAAAACCATCAGACAAAGCATTAAGTTTACCAGTGTTACAACGCTCAAATATACGCAGAATACCCCCGCAGTAGAATGCACATTTACAAGGCAAGTTGATTAACTTACTTGCAATGAATTTGCGGTATATCGTGCCAGCGCGTTGTGTATTGGGGCGATAAGTAATCTCTGTTCATATGCCAGCCTTGGTTTAGTTTGCTGCTGGCTAGGGTGAGTATGCCTTTTCCGTAGCGGTTGTTTATTGTATCAAGACACTGCATTAATTTAGGGTTATCGGCACTTTGGCTAAATAAATCAGTTTGCTGATACTGCACCGAGGTAAGCTCTAAAGCGCCTACACCACATTTATAAAACCGTACACTTGGTTGGTAAATATGAGTAAATACTTCTGATACAGCATTGGCCATTACGCAGGTATCGTTAGTGGGGGTGGCAAATTTATATATAAACGACTTTTTACAATAGCGGTCTTCGTGTTTGCCAGTGGCGGCAAATATATAAAGCTGTTTTGCTAATGAGCGCTGCCCTCGTAGTTTACTGGCAACCGTGGTTACGTGGTTAATAAGGGCGGTTTTAAGTGCAGTTGGCTCACAGATCCGCTCACCAAAGCTGCGAGTAGAATATATTTCTCGCTTATCTTGGCGTACATCGTCCCACGTTAAGCACGCTATACCATTTAGCTCACTCACGGTACGCTCTACCACCACACTAAACGCGCGGCGCATGGTTTTAGGGTTTTGCTGTGCCAGATCCCACGCGGTATGTATGTTCATTATATTAAGCTTTTTAGCTAGGCGCTTACCTATGCCCCATACATCGGCGCAGCTCATTCTTTGTAAAATTGCTTGGCGGCTTTGCTCGTTATTTATAACGGCCACCCCATCAAACCCGCTTAGCTTTTTAGCTGCATGGTTAGCGGCTTTTGCCAAAGTAGGGGTTGGGCCAAAACCAACACCCACAGGGAGTTTAGTTTCGCGCCAAACGGTACGCCTTATTGTATGCCCGTACTCGTGCCAGTTTTGTATAAGGGGTGTATAGCCATTAAAGTGCAAAAACGACTCATCAATACTGTATATGTATTGTGTGTCGCAAAAGCGGCCAATTACGTTCATCATTTTGGCGCTTAAATCGGCGTACAACTCATAGTTACTCGAACGTACAATCACCTTGTGTTGCTCAAGCAGGTGCTTAACTTTAAAATAAGGGCCAAATTTAGGAATGTTTAAGCGCCGAGCTATCGGGCATACTGCACATACGCAGCCATCGTTATTAGTTAAAACCACCACAGGTTTAGAGCGAATAGCGGGGTCGAACACTTTTTCGGCACTGGCATAAAATGCAACGGCATCGACTAAGGCGTACATTTTAATAGCTCAGGGCTTGGGCGGTGCATTCTAATTGATAGTGTAACCACTCCCTCTAACTGAAACTCATCAGCTGAGGTTAGTTGTACCGGCTTATGTAAAGGCGATGCAGAGAGTAACCGTGCATTGGTTTTATCTAATAGCTTACACACAAATAAGCCATTTAAGTTAGCAACAATAACATCGCCGTTATCGGCTTGCTCAGCACGGTCTACAAGCAGTAAGTCGCCTTCAAAAATCCCCACCTCTTGCATGGAATTACCCGAGGCAATACCAATAAAGGTGGCGTCGGGGTGCTTTATTAATAGCTCATCAAGAGAAACACCGAGCTCGGCGTATTGCGCCGCGGGCGATTCAAACCCACACACACCGGCTTCTATATAAACGGGAATAACAAACATAACACAACCTAAAACGCATATACTGTATAAGTGTACAGTATATGCGTTTTGTGTAAGTTATGCCAAGAAATGAAAGACAGATCACGCCATGTTTTTGATCATTTGTTGCGCGGTATCTAAAAAGTCTTTGATTTGCTGCGGGTTTAAGTTTTTACACATTTGATCATTTATTTGCTGCTCAGAGGCTAATAACTTATCAAAAAGTGTGTTGCCTTGTTCGGTGAGCGACAAAATAAAGCAGCGTTTGTCGTGCTCACTTGCTTGCTTATTAATAAGGTTTAACGCAATAAGATCTTTAATTAAGCGGGCAATTTGGGCTTTGTCGCGCTGTGTTTTAGTCACAATGTCGTTAGCGGTACAGTTAGATGTACTGGCAATAATGTGTATACAACGCACGTGCATAGCATTAATACCAAGGTCGCCTGCGTTAATAGCCTCGCGTATTGTTACGCGGTAATTTTGCATCAGCTCAAATAGGGTATTTGATAAAAGCGTGTTCATAAGCTCTCTAATGGTTGACAATATCAATTAGTTTGTTATAGTTGATTTTATCAACCAATGGGGCGTTGTGCAATGCTTGCTTTAAAAAGCAGTTAACTATTTTGTTAAACGAGGTGATTTTAAATGGGTAAACAAGTTCGCAAAGCTACGGTACTAAGTACTGAACAAATAACACCGCATTTACAGCGCATTGTTGTAGGCTCAGATGAGTTTTCGGATTTAACGCAAGCGCATATTGGCAGCTATGTAAAAGTGCTTATTCCCCAAAATGGCAAAGTTGATTTTAATTTAAAAACCGCGTGCATGCGCTCTTACACAATAAGAGACGTTGATGATGCAACGGGCGCGTTAACGCTCGACTTTGTAATAAACATGCACCAAGGTCCGGCTACGCAATGGGCTATAATTGCAAAAGTAGGTGACGAGGTTGGCATAGCGGGCCCAGGCCCTAAAAAGCTTGATAATTACCAGCATCCGCATTATGTATTGCTAGGCGATTTAACCTCAGTTAATGCAATAAAAGGGTACATGCAGCAGTTACCCGCCAGCGCAAAAATTGACGCGTTTGTGCATGCCCCTACTGAGCAAGACATTATTGATTTACAAACGCAGCGTGATGTTAATTGGTTAATTACAGATACACCGGATACCGATATGCTCAGCGCGCTTAACAATTTGCCACACACAAACGAGCCACCTATTGTATTTATGGCATTAGAGGCAGGGTTAGTACGTAAAGCAAAAACCTTACTTACCCAGGATTGTAATATACCGCGCAGTAATATAGTTTCCTCTGGTTATTGGAAAAAAGGCGTAGACTCAGAGGGTTATAAAAAAGAGCGCCAGCAAAGCCCTGAGCTTGCATAAATACCTTAGAGCAAAACAGCCTAACGCTATTTTGCTTTTATCCGTTACCTAACTTGAATTGAATAAATAGCAGACCCATTTAAGTCTTTTATGCTGATGATGAAGCCCATTGTTAGCATGCATTTTAAGGAGCTGCTATTTTGTTATCTTCCATTCCCTTTTCGTTATTAGAGCTTGCCCCCATGATCAAAGGGGACAGCGTTTCTCATACGCTCAATAAAACCACTAAATACGCCCAGCGTGCCGACCAATTAGGGTTTAATCGCTTTTGGCTAGCCGAGCATCACAATATGCCCGGTATAATTTGTGCTGCCACCTCAATATTAGTAGGTCACATTGCAGGTAAAACTCAGCGTATACGGGTTGGCTCTGGCGGAATAATGCTGCCGAATCATTCTCCCTTAGTTGTGGCTGAGCAATTTGGTACGTTAGAGAGTTTATACCCTGGACGAATAGATTTAGGCCTTGGCCGCGCTCCAGGTAGTGATCCAGTAACCAGCCGTGCGCTAAATAATGATATGAGCCGCGCAGAAAACTTCCCGGGGGAGGTAACAGAGCTACAAACATTATTAGGCCCATACAATGGCACACACCCTATACGTGCTATTCCGGGGGAGGACACAAACGTACCGCTTTGGTTATTAGGCTCAAGTTTGTTTAGCGCCCAATTGGCCGCGCAAAAAGGGTTGCCTTATGTATTTGCAGGGCACTTTGCACCGCGTTTTGTACACGATGCCATCGCACTATATAAGCGAGAATTTAAAGCCTCAAATGTACTCGATAAACCCTATGTAATGCTTGCCTTACCGCTGGTAGCAGCAGAAACCGATGAAGAAGCGCAGTACCTTTCTACCACCTCAAAGCAACGGGTGCTTGAATTAATACGCGGCAAAGAGCTGTGGCTAAAGCCACCGGTAGAGAGTATGGAAGGTTTATGGAGTGAGCAAGAGCGAGCCCACGTAGAAAACTTTTTAAGCTTAAGCGTTGTTGGCGGGCATGTGAGTATAAAACATAAATTACAAATGATAGCTAAAGAGCTAGAAGTGGATGAGTTTATATTTACCAACGATGTTTACGACAGCGAAAAACGCCTCCGAGCTCTAGAAATTTTAATGGAAATAAAGCATTAATTAAAAAAGGAAGTGTTTAGTTAAGCAAGCGTACACACAAGCCTTGCTACTATGTAGACATCATTAAAAGTGAATACAAACTTATTAACTTTAAGTGATGTCTGAACAAACGCTTTCGATAATTAAACATACTTAGGTTGCCAAGGATAAGGCCCATTTTGCATTATTTATCGTTCTGTTTTTTCAATCAAACTGATTTAAACAATCAATTTTAAGACATCACTTTTATTTTTTATAATGTAGTTATTAACCAAACATCATTAAATTAAAGGAAGGTACACCGTGAACGCTCTAACAACCGCATCGGCTAATTCAGTTACTCATACAGCGCAGCCAAAAGTTGCTCTGATAGCTGAAGGTGGCGGACAACGAGGGATATTCACAGCCGGTGTATTAGATGCATGGTTAGAGCAAAACTACGACCCATTTGATTTATTTATTGGCACCTCTGCCGGCTCGCAAAATTTAACAAGCTATTTAGCGCGCCAAAAAGGTTACGCTAAACGCTTAATTAGAGGGCTTTCGCGTAACAAACGCTTTTTTCAACTAGGGCGTGGTTTAATGGGTAAGCACATTGTTGATTTAGACTGGTACTTTGAAAAAACCACCGAAGTAAACAGAGCCCTTGATTTTAAAACAGCAAAAACCAGCCTAGGTGAGCGAGAGCTGCTTATAACGGCAACCAATGCACGCGACAGAAAAGCCTATTA
Source organism: Pseudoalteromonas sp. UBA2102 (assembly GCF_002331165.1). Classification (NCBI taxonomy): domain Bacteria; kingdom Pseudomonadati; phylum Pseudomonadota; class Gammaproteobacteria; order Alteromonadales; family Pseudoalteromonadaceae; genus Pseudoalteromonas; species Pseudoalteromonas sp. UBA2102. The sequence goes on along the minus strand of NZ_DCYU01000043.1, from coordinate 76,523 downwards.
CCTTTCACCTACAGGCGAGGGTAAGCAGTGGCGCGATTTATTAAAAGCATCGAGCGCGTTACCTTTTTTGTATAAACAAGGCGTTAAACTTACTCCTTGGTTAGGTACAAAAGCGGCAAACGAAGCGCATTTAGCTGCAGAGCAATCAAGTGAAGATTTTTATTTAGATGGCGGCTTAGCTGCGCCACTGCCTGTACGCGAAGCTTATAACCGTGGCGCACGAAAAATCGTGGTAATTAGAACCGTTGATGAGCATTTTCAGGCGCAAACTGCATGGGTTCAAAAGCTTAGAACATTTGCATGTGCATCAGGCTACTGCCCAAAAACACTTGATTACTTGATTCAACACGAGCAAGCATACCTAGACGAGCTAACGTTTATTGCCAACCCGCCTAGTGATGTAGAAATTATACAAATTTTTGCAGACGAAAAGCTGCATAGTAAATTATTAGGTAGTTCAAACGACGATTTACGCTTTGATCATAAGCTAGGTGTAAAAGCAGGCCGCGCTTATTTAAAAAGCCAAAACGCACGTATAGTAGATTACGCACACAGCTACGCTATGTAGCTGTGTATTAACGCTTAAATTTAAATTACCACTTAAGTTTAAGCGTTAGTAAAGTGCCGTGGCAAAATTAAAGCTCTGCTTTTTTTAAATTTATAGATGGCTTTTTATTGCTAATTACCGCGCCTAATAAAATAAGCGCTAAAGCAATAAACACTGACCAACTAAAGGGAGCCTGCGAGGCGAGTATTAAAATAAAAGTAGAAAGCACCGGCGTTAAAAAACTTAACGAAGCTAATAGCGAGCGGTTACCAAATCTTAAACCATAATCCCATAAATAAAATGCACCTCCCACTGGGCCTAATCCTAATAAAATAACGCCTAGCCATTGTGAAACAGACAGACTAATAACGGTTGTTTCAAAATAAAAATGTGCACATAGGGCAAGCACAGCCACAATAAGCGAAAGCCAGCCTATGTCATCTACATGGCTATTAAATTGCGACATTAAATAAGAATAACTAGACCACAGTACTGCGCAGCATCCTGCAAAAAAATACCCTAAGTAATACTCACTATTGATAGATAGCCCACTGCCATCGGTAATTAAACTAAGCGTGCCTAAAAACCCCAGTAATCCGCCCAATACTGCTTTAAATTTAGACCTAGGGCTAGCCACAAATACACCCAGTAATAATGGCCAAAGGTACACAATTAAGCTTACCTCTATTAAAGGGCCGTATTTTAAAGCCATAAAATAACAAAAGTGAAAACCAAATAAGCCGGTAACACCTATTATCATTTGTTTTTTAGAAAGCTTAGGAGGGGTTAATAATGGCTGTTTTGTAGCAAAACGTTTTACTAATAAAATAATAAAAGAAAGTGCAAAGCACATAAAAAGTAACTGAAAAGCCGGGAGCGCTTTGGTTAAATTACCCAGTAATGCTAAAAGCCCCCACGAAAATATTGCTAAAAACCCTATGTGTGTTGCCATTAATTACCCTCCGTAAATACTAGGTACTGAGTGTATCAATATAGGTTTTTAAAAATATGCTAAAAAGACGGTGTTCTTGTTTGCTCTGACGCTATTTAACCTACGCTCTGCCTGAGTTTGATTTATTATCTCGTGTGGAGGTTATCTATATTACTGCTTTGCAAACGTCTTCGGTGGCTGTCCAAAATATAAATTAAACCGGCGGCTAAACGCAGAGGCATCGTTATAACCAATGCGCTCGCCTACTAAAGCAATCGGTAAGTCTGAATGGGTTAAAAGGGCGCGAGCGTGTTGCATTCGCAACATAGTTAAATATTGCAGCGCACTCATAGTGGTACTTTTTTTAAACACAGTTTTAAATTGTGTAACGCTTAAACAGGCTATATCGGCCAGCTCTTTTAACGTGTAGGGGTAGGCTAAATTTTGCTTAACAGTGGTTATTACATTATCTATTCGCTTATCAATATTACTGTGGCTGCTTTGCTCACAAAGTAATAAGTAAAATAAATCAAAAGTTGAATTAGTAAGCTTTTCATCGCTAACAACAAGCAGTTGCTGCTCTATAAACTGTAAGTAACTTAATAAACGGCTATCTATTGAGATTTTAGGGCATAAAAGGTTAATAAGGTTTTCAGGGAGTACGTCTAAATCTGCCACAATAAAACGCGCGGCTTCATCGGCCGTAAAGGCATGCACTACGTTTTTCTCTATAACGATACAACTGCCCGTACTCACCGTTGTTTTAAAGTCATTATTTAACGTTATAAAAATTTCCCCGTGTAGGGGTAAAACGAGTTGATGGTAATTGTGCTGGTGGCGCTTTATATCTTGCGAATAATACCGAATAGAAAGCTTATTCATTAGCTACTCCAATACCTAATACAGAACCCGAGTATTGCCTAACATACTTTAAGTAAAACATGGCGTTAATAAACCTAAGTAGATGACAATAATATACTGGTTTCGCTATTTAAAATGCCTTCTATTTCGCGTACTTGCCTGAGTACGCCATCAAACTCACCTAAATTTGCCGCCTGTATTTCAGCCACTAGATCCCAAGCGCCGTTGGTTGTATGTAACTTTGTTAGCTCTGGTATGCCGCGCATGGTTTTAATTACCTGCGATGTAGATTTACCCACCACTTCAACCATCATTATTGCTCTTACAGCTTCGGTTTCTATGTGTTCGTGTACACGCACCGTAAAGCCTAATATAGCGCCCGATGAGACTAAACGGTCTAAGCGATTTTGCACTGTCCCGCGCGACACCTTTAAAACATCGGCTAGGGCTGAAATAGAAGCGCGGCCATCTTTTCGTAATTCGGCTATTAATGCGTTATCTAATGAGTCGTAAATGTAAGGGGTCATAAAACGCCTTGGGTTATGTGTTTATTACAAATTACTAAATTTGTACTTTAATGCATAGCAATTTGATAAAAAATACTATTATTTGTATAAACTTTTGGCATTTTAAGTAACACCTCTGGCCTATAAACTTATTTCAATTAATTTATTTAGTCATTAAAGAGGTATTTATGAGTCATTTTATCGCACAACCTAAACAAGGTGTTCCATTTGTTAGCGTACAGGCAATGGCCAAACTTATAAATAAAGTCGGAATAGAAAACGTATTGCTTGAGCTTACTCAAAGATTAGAACACGACTTTGCTCGCTGGGAAGAATTTGATAAATCACCACGTTATGCGGCGCACTCTCCAGATGGCGTAATAGAGCTTATGCCCGTAAGCGACGGTAAAATGTTTAGCTGTAAATATGTAAATGGTCATCCAAAAAACACCTTTAAGGAACTTCAAACCGTGGCCGCGTTTGGTATTTTGTCGGATGTTGATAGCGGCTATCCGGTTATGATCAGCGAAATGTGCTTACTAACAGCCTTACGCACAGCGGCTACATCGGCGCTTGTGGCAAAGTATTTAGCGCCTAAGCACTCAACAACACTTACATTAATTGGTAATGGTGCACAGTCTGAGTTTCAGGCGTTAGCTTTTAAAGCTGTATTAGGCATTACTCACATTCGTTTATACGATATTGATAAAAACGCCTCACAAAAAGCCTACAACAACTTAAGTGGCTACGGCTTAAATGTAACTCTATGCAATAGCGCAGAAGATGCCGTACAAGGCGCGCACATTATTACCACCTGCACAGCCGATAAAAAAAATGCCACTATTTTAACCAGCGATATGATCCCCCAGGGCGTGCATTTAAATGCCATTGGTGGCGATTGCCCTGGTAAAACAGAGCTTGATTCACAATTATTAAAGCGCGCAAATGTATTTGTAGAGTACGAACCGCAAACCAGAATAGAGGGCGAAATACAGCAAATGAGCGATACCTTTGCCGTAACAGAGTTTCATAAAGTAATTAATAAACAAACACCTGGGCGTACAAGTAACAACGAGCTTACTATTTTTGATGGGGTAGGCTTTGCAAGCGAAGACTTTACCGCACTGGTGTATATTAAAGACGCGCTGGTGGCTGCGGGTGAGTTTGAACTACTTGATTTAATTACACAACAAGCTGATCCACGTAATTTATTTTCGGTACTTAATAGTACACAAACATCAAAAACACCTAAGCAAGAGCAAGTCGCATGAGCCACATAAAGCAAGCCCCAACAGCGGTGGTGATGGTGCGCCCGCATCACTTTACATCTAACCCACAAACCATGTTAGACAACACGTTTCAAAGTACCTGTAACTCACAAAACCAGAGCCAGCTTGCCTTTGACGAAGTCACTAATGCGGTTAAATTATTACAAAACGAGGGCGTAACGGTTCATCTTTTTGAAGACGAACATACACACACGCCCGATTCTGTGTTTCCAAATAATTGGTTTTCTACCCATCAAAGTGGCGAGCTAGTTATGTACCCAATGTACGCAGAAAACAGAAGGTTAGAATATCGAAAAGATATTATTGATTTTTTGACTAATCACTATAAAGTGTTGTCTGTGACTGATTATTCATTTTTAGCGAAAGAAAATGCATTTTTAGAAGGCACAGGATCGCTTGTTATTGACCACCCCCATAAGCTTGCTTATGCAGTAGAATCTAAGCGCACTACTAAAACCGTGGTTAATACAGTGTGCGAGCAATTAAAGCTAAAACCTGTTGTATTTAACGCCTACGATGAGCAAGGCACTGCGGTTTATCATACTAATGTATTAATGTGTGTAGCCACAGAGTTTGCCATGATCAGCTTAAATATGGTGCCAAATAGTCAGCACAAACAATTAACTAGCCATTTTATACAAAGCCATTTAGAAGTAATAAACTTATCTAATGAGCAAATAAGTAGCTTTTGCGGCAACGCAATAGAGTTACAAGGTACAAATGGTCGTATTTTAGCACTCTCACAAACGGCGTTTAATGCACTTACAACCGAGCAAAAAGCAGCAATACAAAAAACAGCTAAACTTGTTCCGTTACCTATACCAACCATAGAGTCGGCGGGAGGTTCGGTTAGATGCATGATTGCTGGCATACACCTGCAAAGTAAATAACCTACCACTAAGTCAACACCCTAAGGCAGCTTAGCTGCCTTAATCTATGGCTAACATGCATTATTAAATGCCAATTACTCAACTGCGCGCTGAGTAAAAATATAATAAATACAAAAGGATTAGCCCATGTTCGATACCGTAGTAAAAAGTGTAAATGGCCTATTATGGGGAGAAGGCCAAATACTAATCTACATACTACTGTTTGCAGGTATTTGGTTTTCGGTACGTTTAAAAGCAATTCAAATAGTAAAATTTAAACACATGTTTAGCCTGTTAAAAGGCAGTAGCAAGTGTAAAAAAGACGACATTTCATCATTTCAAGCATTGTGTACAGGCCTGTGTGCCCGTGTAGGTACAGGTAATTTAGCCGGGGTCGCTGTTGCAATTTCACTAGGCGGAAGCGGCGCCATATTTTGGATGTGGGTTATAGCCATACTAGGCATGGCAACCGGCTTTGCCGAAAGTGTATTAGGGCAAGTGTATAAAGTACGCGATAGTAGTGGCGAATTTAGAGGCGGCCCCGCCTATTATATTCAACAAGGTTTGGGCAGCCGTGCCTTTGCTATTGTGTTTGCCGCGTGTTTATTTTTAGGTTATGGCTTTACTTTTAGTGCTATGCAAACCAATACCATAACCGACGCCCTTAACTATGCTTTTCAAGTACCTACCTTTTATTCTGGATTAGTTATTACCGTATTAGCAGGCTCAATTATATTAGGTGGCTTTAAAGCCATTGCCCGCTTTGCCGAGCGAGTAGTGCCACTAATGGGCATATTATTTGTAGCCGCGGCGGTTATTATTACGCTTATGAATTTGCCGCAAGTGCCTGCCATGCTTAAAGATGTGTTTTTATCTGCCTTTGGTTTACAAGAAGCCGGCGCAGGAGCAATGGGCGCTGCCATTAAAAACGGTATACAACGCGGATTATATTCTAACGAAGCCGGCGCAGGTAGTGTGCCGCATGCTGCAGCAAGCGCAAGCCCAATGCCTAATCACCCAGTTACACAAGGGTATATACAAATGCTTGGCGTGTTTTTCGATACAATTGTACTTTGTAGCTGTACCGCGGTAGTTATTTTATTAGCCGATGTAGATATAAGCGGCGAAATGGAAGGCATACGTTTAACCCAAAGCGCCATGACCGCACATTTAGCACAAGGCGGTGTGTATTTTGTTGCAGCAGCCATAACCTTATTTGCTTTTACCTCGGTAGTGGCCAACTATGCTTACGCCGAAAGTAACCTGCATTTATTTAAGCTCGATAACAAAGTAGGGCGCACAATTTATACATTACTTTATTTATCAATGATGCTGTGGGGCGCATCTGCGTCTCTAAAAGAAGTCTGGGATTTAGCTGATATAGCATTAGGGTTAATGACAGTGGTTAACGTAATCGCTATTATATTGCTCACGCCCACTATTTTGTCTGTTAATCGCGACTACAACACACAAAGAGAAAAAGGCATAGAGCCCGAATTTAAAGTAAAAGACGTAAAAGTACAGGGTAAATGCGAAAGCGGCATTTGGGATTGATTCCCGTATTTTAAGCAATTTTAACGATAAAAAGCGGTTTTATGGCAACATAAAATCGCTTTTTAATTTTGCATAATTATTCAAAAATAGATTGTGTGAACAGTACTAAAATATAAGAATAACAAGGTAAATTGATTTAATGATCGACATTCACGCAGGTAAAACCGCAGCAAAAATTATTAACGAGCAGGGCTTTAAACCCGAGTTATTTACCTCTTTTTTAGGGGCAAGTGGCGGGCCTAAATGGTTTACATTATTTGGCTTAGACAAATATATTTTTGGTGAATTTTTTAAAAACCGAACCCAACCACTTAACTTAATTGGTTCATCTGCTGGCGCATTTCGATCAGCCTGTTTTGCACAAAACGACCCCGTTGCTGCCATTGAGCGTTTAGCAAAATCGTATTCGCAAACGCGCTATTCTAGTAATAAACCAACACCTGCTGAAATTACACTAAAAGCCCGCGCATTATTAGATGATGTATTTGGGGAGCACGGCGTAACCGAAATTTTAGATAATCCTATTTTTAAAGCGCATTTTATAGTGGCTAAATCGAATGGGTTTATTGCGAGTGAAAATAAATTAATTCAGCTTTTAGGTTTATCAAAAAGTTACATGCTTAATCGGGTTAACCGAAAATTATTAGGCTCGCAGTACGAGAGATTTATTTTTGGCGCGCCAAACAGCAATTTATCTATAACCGACAGTTATAATTTTAAAACGCAAAACATACCACTTAGCCAAACAAATTTAAAAGATGCCTTACTCGCATCGGGCTCTATACCCCTTGTTATGCAAGGAATAAAAAATATTGCAGGTTCGCCACCCGGCATTTATCGCGATGGCGGAATAATTGACTACCACTTTGATTTAAAAATTAATAACCCAGGCTTAATTTTATATCCGCATTTTAATAGCGAGCCAAAAGCAGGGTGGTTTGATAAAAATTTAAAACGTAAAGTGGCCCCACAAAATTACGATAACGTGGTGATGATCACCCCATCAAAAGAATTTATAGCCGGCTTACCTTACGGAAAAATTCCAGACAGAAATGACTTTACCGATCTTGATGCAGACACACGTATTAAATATTGGAATACCGTTTTTAGTGAAACTGAAAAGTTGGCTGAGGCGTTTGATAACAAGCTAAATAGTTTAAAGTTATTGTAATTGTCGTATAAAAAAATTACTGGGTATAGAAATGATTTTCACTGTAGTCATAAAAATTGTTATTTGATACATTGATTTTTAAAATTGAATCAATATTGTTATTTATATAATCATCAACAAATAGAACAAGTCTAAATTCATCTTGAAGGATAAATGGTTCAACAGGACGTTTTCTAAGGAGGTTCTGATCAAAAATTGATAAGTGCTCTTTTTCATTTAATTTATAAGAACCACCTAAATTACTTGAGGATATAAATACAGGGGAATACTGATAAATTACTTTCCCGAAAATATAACTTTTTATTTCAAGCTGCTTTTTTGCTTCATTTAGAATGTTATTTATAAATTTCTCAATATTATAAATTCCAAATGTTTTAGGCCCGAAACCTCTTTTTGTTTTTTGCTCAATTGAAATACCATGAAAGGATATAATATAGGCTTTTTGAGGAGTTTCACCGATAAAACCTTCACCTTCAATTGAAGTAATGTTAGTACGACTTGATTCAAAAATAAGGGGTAAGCTAATTTTACATGAATTCAAACCCTCTAATTTATCTTCACGAGCTATATCTTCTTCAATATTTTGATAATAATGAGAAGTCCTAAGCCATAAAGACCCTGTATTCATTACAAAATCATATACTTCTTTTTCACATGTCCTAAATACTAATAATTGATCAGTATCAGTTTTTATAAACATTTAGCTTCCTTTCTATTATTAATTTCATTACTAATATAATTATATAATACAGAATAAAGACAGATATTAAACTAGATAAATATACTGTAAAGGTGTTGTCCCAAACATAGATGTAGGGTCAAAGTTATAACAAGCCATAAATTACGGTACGTAAAAATTAAGAAAAGGGCGAAAAGCCTTTCTTATTAAATTGTGACAGCTTGTCTTTATCGTCCAAAATGCTTTTTAATTTGAGATAATTTTACTGCATCTTGCTGTCCACAATGGGAGCACTACAAAATTGTAGACACCTTCAGCACCACCTGTAGAGCTAAAACCCTCATCTCTGTATGCAAAGAATTCAGAATTGCAGGTGTGACAATAAATCTCGAAAGATTCATATTTATAGCCAACATTTTGGTTTTCGAGACCTAAAGTAGAAGACTTGATATCTTCTCCATCCTCTTTACGAATCGAGAGATTTGATAATACTAACGAATGTTCAGGCATATGGATTTCCTAAGTTTATTTGTATAATTATTGTATCATTATATCGTTATATGTATATAGCTAAATGATATATATCGAGTTATACGAAAAAAACACTACCCCTATTTTTTGGCATTACAAACAACCCATAAATTACGTTATGTTAAATTAACTAGTTTATAAGAAAGCGAGCGTGATTATACAAACCAGCCCGCTTTTAGGAGAGTAATTAGGTGTTAATTTAGCTCAGAATCTACCCAAAATTTAGTGCCTTTTAGTACTGCTTGAAGTGCAAGGCCATTTTCGGTTAAAGAATATACGGTAACTTGGTCGGCAATGGCTTCTGCAACCAGTGCTCCACCTTTATCTTCGTATTTTGCTGCTGCATCTGCGTTTCCGCCAAAGGCCCAACCGTGTTCAATAAATCTATTTACTGCCGCTTGGTTATGAAAAACCATAACAACGTTAAAATCTTTAACGCCTAAACCAAGCCCTAAACCGGCTTCACCCATATTCATGTAGGTTGATTTACCCGTTAAGTTATTTTTTACTACACCGTACCCGCCACCAAAACTAGCTAAAACGACATTTACGTTTGCGTTATCAAATACGGCGTAACCGGCAGAATTGGCAATTTGTTTTTTAACATCGGGTTTTTGTGCGTATAATTTGTCGAGGGTATTGTTTTTCATGCTTTGAACTAAAGCACGTTTTTCGCTAGGTGAAGCACTGCCTGTGGTAGCACAACCTGTTAGTAATACAGTTATTGTAAGTAGGCCTAACACTATAAATTTTTTCATAAAACTTTCCTTAATAAGATTTATACCAATACACAACTATGTATAAATAAATACACTTTCACTATGTCCAATACTAGACAGTATCGGACTTTAACGTTAAGCTGTAAGTCTATTATTTTATTGAATATTTATACATTATGCTTGTTGCTTTAGTTGATACGTTAAAACAATTAAGATACCAAATTGCTCATCTTGACGACGGTACTCTAAACTCAGAATACCCAGAACTTGCATCCTTTATACAGCAAGTTGGCTTGACTGTAACTGAATCAAAGGACGATCTTAAATTTTTATACCAATTTTTATATGTGTACGGCCGAAAATCTGAGGCAACATTTAATCGTTTTCGTAATGAGCTTGAACGATTTTATTTGTGGTCTTGGCTAATTGCCGAAAAATCTGTATTTAGTTTAAAGCGCGAAGACATTGAAGCGTATGTTGATTTTATGGCTGAGCCAGATAAAAAATGGGCATCAACTTCGGTGCAATGGCGTTACAAAGATGAACAAGGTATTCGTCGATTAAATCAAAATTGGCGCCCTTTTATATTAAAAGATTCAATTGCGAGCCAGCAAACATTAGCGGCTATGTTTACTGCGCTAAATGTATTTTATAAGTTTTCTATTTTAGAAGAAAAAACGTTTGCTAACTTTGTACCTGTAGTGAAAAAAAATAGCCCCTATTTGGTAGTTCAATCTCAAATTCAGATCCCAGACACCTTAAGTGACATACAATGGGAATATGTATTTGGCGTAACACGTGATTTATGTGAAAAAAAACCAGAGCTTGAACGTAACCTATTTACGCTCGCGTGTTTAAAAGGGCTATATTTACGTATATCAGAATTATCAGAGCGCCCGCAGTGGTCGCCAGTTATGTCACACTTTTGGCAAGATAATGACGGATTTTGGTTTTTACGTATTATGGGTAAAGGTAATAAGCTACGAGATGTTACGTTAAGTGATGATTTTGTTGAGTATTTAAAACGTTACCGATTATACAGAGGGTTACCCGCCCTACCTCGCGTTGATGAATCTGAGCCATTGGTGCATAAAATTCGTGGCCAAGGTGGGATGACCGTTAGGCAAATTAGGCGTTTAGTGCAGCAAAGTTTTGATTTAGCTCAGCAATCTTTACTTGATGACGGGTTTAAAGATGATGCCGAACAACTTGAAGCGGCCACTGCCCATTGGCTTCGCCACACGGGTGCAACACATGATGCGCAAACTCGACCGCTAAAACATTTATCGGAAGATTTAGGCCATTCAAAAATTGCGACAACCGATCAAATTTACATTCAAACAAATATTAAAGAGCGAGCAAAATCAGGCGTTAAAAGGAAAATTTAATGGAATACTTAGTAATAGCATTTATTGGTTTTTTATTTTTAGTTTATTCAATTTCAATAAGGCAGTTAGAGCGCACAGAAATAACAGGCCCTATGTTTTTTGTTATTGGCGGCATGTTTTTGGCGTTTTTACTTCCTAATGAAGGCGAAAAACTAAAAACAGGAATAGATTATTTATTACCACTGATAGAGCTAACACTAAGTATATTTTTATTTTCTGATGCGGCTAAATCTAAGTTAGGTGTATTGAGGCATAGTTTTCAATACCCTAGCCTATTATTATTCGTTGCCCTACCCTTAACTTTATTGTGCGGAATTGGTGTTAGCTTATTTTTATTTGCTGAGTTGTCGTTAATTCAATCGGCACTGTTGGCAATTATACTTACGCCAACCGATGCGGCTTTAAGTAAAGGGTTATTGCAAAGTACACAAGTGCCCGAAAAAATCAGGGAAGGTATAAATACCGAAAGCGGATTAAACGATGGCTTATGTGTACCCGTATTTTTAATATTTATTTTATTAGCTAAAAAACCTGACTCTGCTATTACTGCTTCACATACATTAGGTGTGTTTTCAAGAGAGCTTGGCTTAGCATTATTGATTGCTGGTTTTTCTATAGCGATATTTATTCCGGCATTAAATTTTGCAATGCAGCGCCATTACTTTGCAAAAAGCACCAGCCCATTTTTACTTTTAGGTTTTGCGATGGCGGTGTTTTCTATCACACAATATTTTCATGGCAGCGGGTTTATAGCGGTGTTTATAGCAGGTTTGTTATTTGATAAATTTTCTAAAACTGACATTCGCGCTGAGTTAATAGAAGATTCAGAGCACATTGCTGATTTTACATCGTTAATGATTTGGTGTTTATTTGGATTTGTTTGTGCGTATTTAGTAATACCCAAATTAAATACAAATATAATTGTGTATGCCTTACTAAGCACTACATTAATTAGAATAATTCCGGTTATGTTATCGTTACAATTTACAGCACTTAATTGGAAGGAACGTTTTACTTTTGCATGGTTTGGGCCACGCGGTTTAGCATCTATTGTTTTTACTTTAATGGTAATAGACACGCAAATAGAAAATAAATACGATATTGCCACTATTGCAATGACCACTATTTTATTTAGCGTGTTTATACATGGTATAAGTACAAAGCCAATTGCAGATAGCTTCGTTAAAAAATCTAAATAGCGTTTATAAAAATTAGCGAATCTATTGCTTTGCTATCAACACGTTTTTTAGCTTTAAAATAAATCACTTAACTAAGCGAATTGGTATTAATAAAAAAGGCGTAACTTATTTTTAAGTTACGCCTTTTTTATTTTTAACTTTTACTAGCTAAGTACCTGAGCGAGCAACTCTATTGGGTGCTTTGGTTTAAATTGCTCAAAACGTTTTACTTGGCTGCGACACGAAAAACCGGTAGATAAAAGTTGCTCTGGTTTATTTTTATCTACTATTGGTTTCCAACTCATTTCGTACAGTGCACGGGAATTTTCTTGGTTTTGTGCTTCATGGCCATAAGTACCGGCCATGCCACAACACCCTGTATTGGTTGTATTTAGGGTTAAACCAATATCAGTAAAAATTGTTTTCCATACGCTTGCCGCTTTTGGTAAAGCGGTTGTTTCTGTACAGTGACTCAATAATGTAAATTCAGTATCGGTTTTTTGTTTAGCCGATAGAGATTTAAACGATTGAGTTTGTAACCATTCATGGGCAAGTTGAACATGAAACTCGCCGCGATTATTTTCTAAAATGGTTTTGTATTCATCGCGATAACACATAACTAACGATGCATCTAAACCAACCAAAGGCGAATTAATATCAGCGAGTTTATTTAAAAACTCTGCGGCATTTTTTGCGGTTACTTTAAACTCATGCAAAAACCCTTTTACGTGTTGGGCTTTACCATTAGGTTTAAACGGTAATAGCATCGGCTTTTTACCCAGCGCGGTGATAAGTGTTATAAAACTTTGCACTAACTCGGCTTCGTAAAAGCTGGTAAACGGGTCTTGCACTATTAGCACATAGTCATTTTGTTCATCGCTTGAAAGTGAATTTAATAATTCAAAATCAAATTTATGTGCTTTTGCTACGCGCTTTTCAAGTGAAGGCACACTTAATTGGGGTGTATCCACATACCCTACTGTTTTTTTAATTAAACTACTTACTAAGTTTGTTTTAACAATTGGGTTTATCACGCGTGCAAATTTAGACATTACAGGCGCCGAACTTTCAATGTTTGCGACTAAATAATCTTTAAGTGGGCGCGCGTAATAACTGTGATAATAATTTAAAAAGCGTGCTCTAAAAGTAGGTACATCCACTTTAATTGGGCAAGATGTTGTACATGCTTTACACGCTAAACATTCATCCATTGACTCTTTTACTTCGTGAGAAAAATCGTAAACACCTTTATTTTTTTCCCGGCTATGAACAAAACGCTCCCACCAGGTAATAACTTCGCCTTTGTTAAGCTCTTTTTCTACTTCGAGCAAATCTACATTTTTAGACTCTTGAAGTCGTAACCATTCTCGCATTAATGTTGCGCGACCTTTTGGCGAATGCCTGCGATCGCCGGTTACTTTATATGAAGGACACATGGGAGAATTTTCGTCGTAGTTAAAACAAATCCCGTTACCATTACAGGTCATTGCATTGTTAAAACTTGTTTTTACATCGATAGAAATTTGCTTATCGAAGTACGAACGTTTTTGCCCATCTACACTAACTAGTGAGTCCTCACTTTCTATGGGGGTACATATTTTCCCAGGGTTTATTCTGTTATTAGGGTCGAACGCTGTTTTTATTTTACGTAGTTGTTTAAATAAATGCTCGCCAAAAAACTCAGGGCCGTATTCACTTCGGTAACCTTTACCATGTTCGCCCCACATTAAGCCGCCGTATTTAGCGGTGAGTTTTACAACTTCGTCTGAAATTTTACGAAGCAGTTTTTCTTGTTCTGGGTCGCACATATCTAGCGCCGGGCGTACATGTAAAACACCCGCATCAACATGGCCGAACATACCGTATTGTAAATTATGGCTATCGAGTAATGCTCTAAATTCTACAATATAGTCGGCTAAGTTTTCTGGCGGTACGGCGGTATCTTCAGCAAAGGCCAATGGCTTTTGGCTGCCTTTGACATTACCGAGTAATCCGACAGATTTTTTACGCATTGCGTAAATTTTTAAAATGTCACTTTTACTGCTGGTTAATTGATAGCCAATAACACCATTGGTTTGATTTGCTACGCACTCATCTAATAATGTGCAAAGTGTGTTTACTTTGTCTTTTATATCTTCAGGTGATACTGCATTAAACTCAACCATGTTGAGTCCTTGCATATCTTTATTTGGTACATCGGTTATTAAGTCCGATACTGAATGCCAAATAATATCTTCGCGAGCCAGGTTTAATACTTTGCTATCGACTGTTTCTACCGATGTTGCGCGCGCATCAACTAAAAAGGGAGAGTGGCGAAGTGCCGAATCAAAACTGTCGTATTTAATATTTATCAGTGTTTTAAATTCGGCTATGGGAGTTAGGTTTAATTTAGCTTCAGTAACTATACCTAGTGAGCCTTCTGAACCGGTAATTAGCCTACTCATATCAAAAGTTTGTAAGTCATCACTTAACACATGCTCTAGGTCGTAGCCTGTTAAAAAGCGATTTAAGCGTGGAAATTTTTCTAAAATAGCTTGGCGCTCATTTAAAGAAATTTCCAATACTGTTTTGTAAAGGCTACCGATTAATGATTCTTGCTCGGCTATTACTTTAGCTTTTTCTATGTCTATTGGTGATGTCACCATTGGGCTGCCATCGACTAAATAGGTAGTAAGTCCTAAAACATGGTCGCTGGTTTTACCGTACACTAATGAACCTTGACCTGATGCATCAGTACTGATCATTCCGCCAATAGTTGCTCGGTTACTGGTTGATAAGTCGGGTGAAAAGAAAAAGCCGTACGGTTTTAAAAAGTCGTTTAATTGATCTTTAATTACACCTGTTTGTACTCTAACCCAACCTTCCTCAACGTTAATTTCGAGTATTTCGCGCATGTAGCGAGACAAATCAACCACTATTCCTGGTGTGAGTGATTGCCCATTAGTACCTGTACCACCACCACGAGGGCCAAAAGTAAGCGACAAAAATGGGTCGCGAGATGCTGTTTGCAATGCCAGTTGAATGTCTTTTTCGGTTTTTGGAAAAATAACACCTTGTGGGATTTGCTGATAAATACTGTTATCGGTAGAGGCGGTTAAACGCGTTGCATAGCTTGCATCGGTGTCTCCACTAAACCCTTGATTTTTAAGTGTACTTAAGTAGTTTGCGACAAGCTCTGTCGCTGCATCTTGCTGTGTAATTGTTGCTATCATGACGGCGATAATTTAAGGCATTTGTGTAATTATATCATGGTGATGGCTAATAGAAATTGAAGATTTTACAGTTTGTAACACTCTTTTTATCGTAATTTGAGATGCTGTATTTATAATCAAGTTAAACCAATGTGTAGAGCTTTATATGAAAAAATTACTATTACAGATCATAGGTGTGTTGTTTATTTTGCTGGGGCTATTTTTTGCTGTAGTGCCAGGCCCCTCCCTGATATTTTTTATGGCGGGGTTACTGTGCTTTTCTTTTTACTACCCAAAAGCGAGGCATTATTTAAAGCTTTGCCAAAAAGCCTTAACTAAATCGTGTAATTATTTAGATAAAAAATTAGCACGGTAATTTAGCCCACATACAAAAATGCCAGCATAATAGCTGGCATTTTTATTTGTTACGGGTACTGATGATTATTTAGCAAGTTTGTCTGCTAGGTATAACCATGTTTCTAGTACTGTATCTGGATTTAGTGAAACAGAATCAATGCCCTGCTCTACTAACCATGCTGCAAAGTCTTCATGATCTGAAGGACCTTGACCACAAATACCTACATACTTGCCCTTTTCTTTAGCTGTTTTAATTGCCATAGAAAGTAGCTTTTTAATTGCAGGATTACGCTCATCAAATAGATGTGCGATTAGGCCTGAGTCACGGTCAAGACCAAGTGTTAGCTGAGTTAAATCGTTAGAGCCGATAGAAAAACCATCAAACATCTCTAAAAATTCATCGGCAAGTAATGCATTTGAAGGAAGCTCGCACATCATGATAACTTTTAGACCATTTTCACCACGTTTAAGGCCATGCTCTTCTAGTAATTCGATAACACGTTTACCTTCTTCAAGGGTACGTACGAATGGGATCATGATTTCAATGTTGGTCATACCCATGGTGTTTCTTACGCGTTTAATTGCTTCACACTCAAGGGCAAAACAATCACGGAAGTCTTCAGAGATATAACGTGCAGCACCACGAAAACCAATCATTGGGTTTTCTTCTTCAGGTTCGTACTGCTCACCACCTACTAAGTTTGCATATTCGTTTGATTTAAAATCAGACATACGCACAATTACACGCTCTGGTGCAAAGGCACAGCCTAGCGTTGAAATACCTTCTACTAATTTAGAGATATAAAACTCTACCGGCGATTCGTATCCGGCAATAATGTCGGTAATTTCAGCTTGTAACGCAGGTGATTGTGCATCAAAATTTAATAGCGCTTTAGGGTGAACACCAATCATGCGGTTTATTACAAATTCAACACGTGCAAGGCCAACACCTGCATGTGGTAAACGTGCAAAGTCAAACGCGCGGTCTGGATTACCTACGTTCATCATCACTTTCATTGGTAGTTCTGGCATTTTATCAACGCGCGACGTTAATATTTCAAAATCTAAAATACCTTCGTAGATGTAACCTGTATCGCCTTCAGCACATGATACTGTTACTTCTTGGCCTGCTTTAATTAAATCGGTTGCGTTACCACAGCCAACTACCGCAGGAATACCAAGTTCACGGGCAATAATTGCTGCGTGACACGTACGCCCACCACGGTTTGTAACAATGGCAGCGGCGCGCTTCATGATAGGTTCCCAATCTGGGTCGGTCATGTCGGTAACTAAAATGTCGCCTTCTTGTACTTGGTCCATTTCTTTAATTGAATCAAGTACACGAACAACACCACTACCAATTTTATGACCAATTGCGCGGCCTTCAGCAATTACATTGCTTGTGCCATTTAATTGAAAACGCTCCATAATATTGGCATCTTCGTTTGAGCGAACGGTTTCTGGGCGCGCTTGTACTATGTACAATTTGCCATCGTTTCCGTCTTTTGCCCATTCGATATCCATAGGACGACCGTAGTGCTTTTCGATTATTACAGCTTGTTTTGCAAGCTCTTGCACTTCTTCATCTGTAATTGAAAATTTGTTTGAAAGGCTTGGCTCTACGTCAACAATTTCTACTTGTTTGCCGTGTGCCTCATCTGTTGAGTAAATCATTTGAATGGCTTTTGAGCCAATATTACGACGTACTACTGATGGCAACCCTTTTTGTAATGTTGGTTTATGAACATAAAATTCATCAGGGTTTACTGCGCCCTGTACAACCATTTCACCCAAACCGTAGCTTGAAGTAACAAATACAACGTCTTCAAAACCAGACTCTGTATCAATACTAAACATAACGCCTGATGCTGATTTATCTGAACGTACCATACGCTGAATACCAGCAGATAGTGCAACACCACGATGATCGTAACCTTGGTGAACACGGTACGATATGGCGCGGTCGTTAAATAAAGAAGCAAATACGTGTTTAATAGCGACCATTACTGAGTCGATACCACGAACGTTAAGGAAGGTTTCTTGTTGGCCTGCGAATGATGCATCTGGCATATCTTCAGCGGTGGCTGATGAGCGTACTGCAAATGATACATCGGCTGATGTATCGCCATGTAGTTGGCTGTATGCGTCGCGAATGGCTTGGTCTAGGTTAGGTTGGAATGGGGTATCGATAATCCATTGACGGATATCGGCACCGACTTTAGCGAGTGTATTTACATCATCAACATCAAGCGTATCTAAAATGTCGTGAATTTTTGCATTGAGTCCAGATTGCTCTAAAAACTCATTGAAAGCGTCGGCTGTAGTGGCAAAACCACCCGGAACCTGTACACCTGCGTTAGCGAGGTTTGAAATCATTTCACCCAGTGAGGCATTTTTGCCGCCAACACGAGGAACATCTTGCATACCAAGCTCTTGATACCAGAGAACGTATTCTTGCACGGGTCTTTCTCCAAAAAACAAATTGTAGTTGTAACTGTGAGAGTTAAGAAAGAAAACCTTTTATAAAGGTCACCTTCATTCTACACTGGCATTAGACCTCACGTAAACCGTGAGTAAGCCATTTTAGGGATTAAACGTAATAAAAAGGTTAACTATGAGAACTGCTTTTTATATATCAGACGGCACTGCTATTACCTCCGAAGTGTTTGGTCACGCGACTTTGTCGTTATTTCCGGTTGAATTTAATCATAAAACTATTCCTTTTGTAGAAACAGAAGAAAAAGCAAATGAAATTAAAGCGTTAATAAACGCAACTGCTGCAAAAGAAGGTGAGAAGCCATTTGTATTCTTTACCTTCGTAAATCACAACTTAAGTGAAATTATTAAATCGGCCGATGCAATCGCGTATGATTTTTTGTCTACTTACAGTGAAAAAATAGAAAAAGAGCTTAATGTTGCGCCAGTGCCAAAAATGCATCGTACCCACTCTATTCATGAAAAAAGTTATGACTTTAGAATAGATGCGGTTAACTATGCCCTTATGAATGATGATGGCGGAAATATTAAAAACTTTTCTGAAGCCGATATTATTTTAGTAGGAGTTAGCAGAAGCGGTAAAACACCAACAAGCTTGTACTTAGCCCTACAGTACGGCATTAAGGCTGCAAATTATCCGATAACTGAAGA
This sequence comes from Pseudoalteromonas sp. UBA2102, assembly GCF_002331165.1. Classification (NCBI taxonomy): domain Bacteria; kingdom Pseudomonadati; phylum Pseudomonadota; class Gammaproteobacteria; order Alteromonadales; family Pseudoalteromonadaceae; genus Pseudoalteromonas; species Pseudoalteromonas sp. UBA2102. The sequence goes on along the minus strand of NZ_DCYU01000043.1, from coordinate 57,605 downwards.
CGACTTAGAGAGTGAGGGACTACCTAAATGTTTACTCCCTTACAAACATAAGTTATTTGGGTTAACTATTGACCCTGAGCGTTTGGCTGCAATTAGGCATCGCCGTATGGCAAATTCCAAATACGCATCAATAAGACAATGCCGAATTGAAGTGCGTGAAGTTGAAATGCTTTATAAGCGACATAAAATTGCATACTTTAATTCTACCCATCATTCTGTAGAAGAAATATCTGCAAAAATCTTAATAGACAGTAACCTTGAGCGACGTAAGTACTAACCAACTAATTTACTGTTTTGCAAAAAAAGCCGCATAATGCGGCTTTAGTTTATATTTATTACTTACGTGCATCTTTTAGTAAGTCAGCTACTAAAAAGCCTACTTCTAATACTTGGTCTGCATTTAGACGCGGGTCACATTGTGTTTTGTAACGTTGCGCTAGGTCATCATCAGATAAACCGTATGCACCACCGGTACACTCTGTAACGTGCTGGCCAGTCATTTCTAAGTGGATACCACCTGCGTATGAACCTTCAGCTTTGTGTACAGCAAAAAACTGGCTAATTTCGCGCATGATATTATCGAAGCTACGTGTTTTATAGCCTGATGTCGCTTTTTCAGTGTTACCGTGCATTGGATCCGAGCTCCAAATAACTTTACGGCCTTCTTGCTGAACGCGTCTTACAAGTGCTGGAAGTTTTTCCGGCAGTGCGTCGGCACCCATACGTGTAATTAGCGTTAAACGACCCGGAATGTTATCTGGGTTTACTGCATCAATTAAACGAATTAGGTCATCTGGGTCCATTCCTGGGCCAACTTTAACACCAATAGGGTTTTTAATACCTTTGAAAAACTCAATATGTGCATGGTCTAATTGACGAGTACGCTCACCAATCCACACAAAGTGCGCAGAACAGTCGTACCAGTCACCTGATAGGTGATCGCGACGAGTTAGTGCTTCTTCATAGCCTAGCAATAACGCTTCGTGAGACGTGTATAAGTCGGTTTCTTTAAGGCTTGGCGCAATAGTAGAATTAATGCCACATACTTCCATAAATTCAAGTGCGTCTTGAATTTTGTCAGCAAGCTGTTGGAATCGCTCTTTTTGCGGATTAGCGGCTACAAAGCCCATGTTCCAGCGATTCACTTGGTGTAAATCTGCTAAGCCACCTTGTGCAAATGCACGAAGTAAGTTTAATGTAGCAGCACTGTTGTGGTATGCCTTCATTAAACGTTGTGGATCGGGAATACGTGCTTCTTCTGTAAACTCAAAGCTATTTACAATATCACCACGGTAAGATGGTAAAGATACACTGTCAATAGTTTCTAAATCTGCAGAGCGTGGTTTAGCGTATTGACCTGCCATACGTGCAATTTTAACAACTGGGCATTTACCGCCGTATGTTAAAACAACAGCCATTTGTAAAATGGTTTTAAATGTATCGCGAATATTAGCGGCATTAAAGTCGCTAAATGATTCGGCACAGTCGCCACCTTGAAGTAAAAATGCACGACCTTCACATACATCTTCTAATTGTTTAAAGAGGCTTCTTGTTTCTTCTGCAAAAACAAGTGGCGGAGCACTCTTTAACTGGCTTTCTACTGTTTTCAGTTCTTCTTGATCTGGGTACTGTGGCTGCTGCAGTATTGGCAGTTCTCTCCAGCTATTTGGGTTCCACGATTGCATGTTCTTTCCTCATTCCTACTTTACCTGATATAAAGAAATTAACGTATGCATGGCCCTAAGTTCAAGGACTATATTCACTATTTACCAACTAATTTGTTATGAGTTAAATATATATAAGGTTATTTGTGATTTTAAGGCTGTTCATGCTTAGTTTTAAGCGTGTTTTAATTTTACTATTTTTACTTAAATACAATAAGTTAAATATATGAAGGCGTTTTTTTAACCATCCCAAACCAAATTGAATTCAAAGCCTTAAAGTTAACAGTTTCGATAGGAACACATCATACTTAAAGTGGGTTAAATGTAATCTTAGCTTTACAGTGGTAATTTAATTAAATCAACCAAGTAACTAGAATTTATTTTTATTGTGTGATAATTGCCTTAGGGGTTGTGCAAGGCTATAGCAATAAGTCCACTTTATTCTGTACAACTGTGATCAGGTTGTTAGACGATGCAAGCACTCTAATTAGAGCTACTAAAAACAGTCTGTATGAACGACTACTTTAAATATTAAGTTGTAGTAGAGTTTATTTTCACAGAGCAGCCATCCCCCTTACAGGTGCCTAGCGCTGTATTACAAGTATCACTTATAAGCAATTATACAATGAGTGCCCAACACTATCTAAAGAGGCGAACCAAAAAATTGATTGCTGGCCTTAAACTAAAAGCTAAATAACAATTTTACACAGCTATAATATATAAAAGCATGAACAGCCCTAGCAATTACCTGCGTTACAACAAATTTCCCCATATAGCTTAAATACGCATAAGTGTATTGGACACGCCTGGGTTCACTGATTCTTTATGTTATATGCAAATATTCAAGCACCGAATCTCACAAGCATAAGTAAACAGCATTAAAGAACACATCATACTTAATTTTATTTAAATGTAATCTTAGCCTTAATAAAATGAATTAACTTTAAAAAACCAAAGTAAAAGGTTAAACTTGATAATTACATAAGTAAGATGTGTTCTTAGGGTGGTTATGGTTTCTAAAGTACAAATAAGAAGTCAGTTTGATTTAATGAATGAATTAACGTCGTTGTTGATTGATGAATTACGTGTCTGTGAATATTCAAAGGCTGAGTATTATCAGCTACCAAATATAAATAGTGTTGATGAAAGTATTATTCCCGAGTCAATTCCTGTAAAAAAATTAACCGGCGAAATTGCTCATAGGGCAATTTTAAACTCATTTACTGATATTTATAAAAAAGAAAGTTTAAGTAGTAGAGTACTCAAGCGTCATCCTGGGCTTTTGGTTCTAAAAAATGCAGATGTCGCAGCATTAACTAGCCGAATACAACAAGTTAATAAAGCTAAGGCTGCTTTTAAGGAGTGTGTTTTGGCTATCGATAATAACGATGCTCGATTTGAAGCTGTTCATAACGCGGTTCCAAATTTAATCACTCTTGCAGCCTATCGAAAAATTCATTTTCAAAGTGAGTCCCCTTTTTCAGTGCGATTTACTTGGATGCATAAGCATGCAACTAAAACTCTAACTAAAAAAATGGCGCTTGAAATGCTCGATAAGTCCGCAGGTTATAGAAATCCAAGAATGATCGACCAACAAAAATGGCAGTCACTCGTTGCACAAGAGCAAATGAGAGTAGCTAGTTTAGGTGAAAAAGAAAAGTTAAGAATTCGCCGCCCTACCCGAGTGAGTCCCCAAGTAAATGTTAGGTATACCGCAGAAAATAGGTATCACGTAAGTGCAGCATTGCCGTTTATTTTAATTAACCCACAGCCCGATGTTAAGTTAGGTACTTTGCCAGATTATCAAAAACCAGAGTCTCACCCGAGAAAAAAAGAGTATGACTTTTTAGTGGATAGACTTTATTTAGAACAAGTAGATAATTAATTATGTTAAAAAGGCCACATAGTGTGGCCTTTTTGGTAAGTAGTCTATTATTTTAACCGTTGTTATTTTTCGACTATTTCTTCTATTTTATCTTCATCAATTAAAACTGCGTTTTCGACAATTCGTTTACCACCTTGAATCTCAATGCGCTTATTGTGCTTGTTGAGCGTGAGTATCTCATCACAAAACTGATCAGAAGGATGCATTTCATAGGTGTAATCAATAATATTACCGGTTTTATCATCTTTTACATTAGTAATGCTGTATTCTGAAATAGCCCCTTTTTCAATCAAGTCTTTCATTGTTGTGGTCATATCACGGCGTAATGCTTTTAGTTTGTTTTCTGTGATATCGTCGGTTGAATAAATAGAGCCGTATTTTTCCATAATAGATAGCAATCTAAAATGATACGTTTTACCAGGCGCGGCATAACGCCAAAGGTGGTATAAACGCAGCATCATCCAACGCGATAAACCACGTTTTAGCTCTTGCGCACTGTTAAAGTAATACCCTTTGTATTCAAGGTTATCAATCATGTTATGAACAAATGCATTTAAACATGCAACACATTTAACGTTGCCGCCTTGGCCTTTTTTACCACTAAAATGAAGAGATGATAAAAAGTTCATGTTTGACTCATAAAAAGAGTCATCAATATCTGTATTTTTAGTATCAGTAGCCGAGTATTTAAATGAAAGTTTAGAACCTTGAAGTGCTTCTAATGATTCTTTAATTTGTGGGTATGGCATTGATTGGCCAACCGCTTTAAGTTCTTGGGCTAATTCGTTCATCGAAAAAACCACGGCATATTGAATACCGGACTTAAAATTGATTTTTACGATTTTACCTTTCGATGCAAGGCGAATTAACGCGCGCTCAACTTTTTCTTCTCTATCCGATGGCCACACTAAATATTCTACGTCTTCGCCATCTTTACGCGTGCTTACAACGGCCGGTGTAATTTTTATTTCGCCGTCATATAAAATACCATCCACTTTTTCGGATATTTTACGCGTAATAATTGTTTTTTTAGGTGCTTCTTCCAATGGCAATTTTTTATGCCCAGAACGTACAAAACGCCCCCATAAATCATAGTGGTTAAACGTGTTTGAATAAGCACGTAACCCATGAGCGGCATTTTCGATAGAAATTCGCACATCTTTGTTATCTGTAAATAGTGCTAAACTTTCGTTATCTATTGCACTTTCCACCCCGTGTATTTGGCCCCTAAGTGTATCGGGCAAGTTATCTACCGAGATGTTGACCTTTCGGCTCATTGTTCTGATTTCCATTTTTTATTGCGACAGCTAATAACAACACATTAAGCAACAAAAGTTAAATGTTTAAGTTAGTATAAAACTGATCCGAGTATAAATAAACGTAACGGATCATTATTATACTAAGTAGGGAGTGATAAGCTTAATTTCAGATCACTATTTTACTAAGATAAGCTTCTCAAGCTAAATTTTTACTAACTCAATTTATTTTTTGTCCATTAAAAGCGCTATTTTTAAACTTTTTACACGACAAACGTTAGTAAAATAAATACCTGCTGTGGATAACAGTACTTCGAGTTAGCATAGATCTGATCTGTACTTACTACAGATCAGATCTATACCAATTAAACGCCCTGTTCTTCGTAAGCTTAAGTGTATAACTTTATAATTTACTTGGTAAAAAACTGATCTCACACAGTCATTTTGTACATAACTTATTGAGTAAGTTGTGCATAACTTTAATATTTAAATAAGGCTTAGTAAAAAGCTGATCTGCATGTAGATAAAGATCTGATCTTAACCAAGTATAAAGGTGATCTGCTTTTTTTAACATTATTTATAAATATCATATAGTTATATAGCCATTATACACCCTTAACCTTTATTACCTTATATATTTAACCACCTTTAAACTTCTTTATTTATACTAAGCAATCTTAAAGGTGTAAAAATATTTTTAAATGTCTTGTTATTAAAATGCATGTCGTCTTAAATAGTTGTTTACAGCTATTTGAATGGACATTATACTAACTGCCTAACTTTGAGGAAGAAAGTATGTCTATCAATAATAACGCGCTAAGTACTTACCGGCTTTTAAAAGCAACAGCCGAAGTTGCTGAAAAATCTTTAAAAGGACGCATACAACACTATCGCGCTCATCTTAAATCAGAAGAAAAAGAATTAAGAACTTACACCCAAAAAGCGGCAGCAGATTTATTAGGGTGTAATAATCGTACCTTAAAACGTCGTCATGACAATGGTGACTTTGATGATTTAAATATTAAGCGTGGTGCAAATGGGCACTATGCGTACACGTTAGTTAATATTTTTGCGATGGCCGATATCATGGATATTCAGCCAGATCACCGCACTGCTAACGATAAACTCCAAGTTATTGTTATTAATTCACTTAAAGGTGGCTGTGGTAAAACAACCAGTATGGTTAATATTGCTGCTGCATTGGCGACGACTAATATCAAACGTTATCGTATTGGTATTATTGATTTAGATCCTCAAGGTTCGTCTTCTAGCTTTTTCCCTTCTAACGATCACGACCCTGTTACGGTAGGCGACTTAATGCGTGATTGTATTGATTTAGACGAAGGCGAAACCTGGCCAGAGTTTGTTTCTAGTGCTTTTGTGACTACGCATATTCCAAATATTCGTGTTTTACCCTCAGGTATGGATGACTTTTACTTTGAACACGAGACAGCAACACTTTTAAAAGACACCTCTAATTACGAACAAACACGTCATTATCATAAGCTTTTAGAAAAGGTTATTGAGCCGGTTAAAGATGAATTCGATATTATTTTAATCGACACAGCTCCTACACTTAACTTTATGTTTTATAATGCTTTAATGGCCTCTACGGCGATGCTTATTCCGGTTCATCCAGAAGCTGTAGATTTTGATGCTAACAATAAATATTTAAAGCGTTTAGGTGAGATTTACCACACAGTAGCGGCACTTGGTCATGAAGGTTGGGACTTTATGCAGTTTTTAGTGACCAATTACGTTAAGGGTAATCATTCACAGCGCGATATTGTTAAAGATGTACGTAGTGCGTTTGGCCGCCAAGTAATGAGCTACCCAATTAATCACAGCTCGGCAATTACGGCTAGTTCATCGTCTTTTAATACCATATTTGATCAAAAAGCATCGGATAGTTTAGCTAGTCGCGAGTCTTTATTACGCGCGCAAGAAAATATTAAAGATGTTGTGGACGAATTAGAAATGCTTATTCGTTCTAATTGGGAGTCAACCCAATCATCACTTAACAACACTAAGTAAGGATGTTACATAAAAATGGCTACAAAACGTAAAAACGACACCCGCTTAGATCCATTTGCAACTGCCGTAGGCAATAGCAGCCTCGATGCATTACTTGAGCAAGCAAGCGCTGGTGATGTAATAAGAATGCCAGCGCCAAGCGACCCTACACGCGAAATAACCTTAGTGTGTAAAGTTATTGCTCATGCAGATATTGAATCTAGCACCACGGTTTACGGTAAAAATCGCCGTGTACAAGCGCTATTAAACGAAAAGTCGGTTTCTGATATTTTACCTGCAATCAGTGAAGATGGACGTAATCAACACCCTGCTTTACTTTGGGATCAGGGAAATACTAACTTAGTACTTGCCGGTTCACGTCGTCGAAAGGCATGTATTTTAGGTAATGCTGATTATTTAGTTTTAAGCTCTCCTGATTTTACCGATCAAGACGCTAAAATTTTAGCTGTATCTTCAGATCAGTACATAGCCCCAAGCCTTTGGGAGCTAGGGCAAGCTTATCAACAAACTAAAAACGATCTTATTGAGCAAGGTAAAAAAGGCTCTTATCGCGAAATTGCCGCTATTGAAGGTGTATCGCACACCGCAATTGCAGATGCCATTAAAGCGTACGAGCAAATCCCCGCTGATGTAATTTCACTTTACCCAACGGCTAATCACGTAGGCAGAGAAGTCGCTAAAAAGCTTGTTAGTGCAAAGGAGCGCGACGAGCAGGCGTTTAACGCCCTAGTTAGCGAATTACATACAGACGATGAGCTTAACGCCATTACAAGCGACGACAAGCGCGCAATGGCAATTACTAAACGTTTAACTACCGAGCCTAGCGCGGTTGCTAAACGTGAAGCTGTATTTGAAAACAACTTTATAAACGTACAACGTAATTTAAAAAGTGGTGACGTATCTATTAAAATAGATAATAAAGT
>NZ_DCYU01000043.1:39174-49453 GCF_002331165.1 Pseudoalteromonas sp. UBA2102 | reverse complement strand
TATTACTTAGTAAAATAGTGATCTTAAAAGCCTGTTAGGTTAGTTAAATTCTGATCTAATGGGCTTTTCACTTAGTAAAATCCTGATCTTTTTTGCTATTTATAACCCATAAATCCCTCATTTTTGCTCTAAAGATCGCATTTTTACTAACTGAATTTAGTTTTTACGACTATTTGATGCTGGATCTGAATTTGTTAGTAAAAAACTGATCTGTAAAGCCCCTGCGTTGTTAATAAATTGTTTGTAACATGTGTGTTTGCTGTTTACCTATTATAACTTTGGTATATAAAGTGCCATAAAGTACGTATAAACCGATTTTTTACTAACCTAGCAGCTCCAACCAGTTTATATAACGTTAATATTGCTTTTGCTGTGCGCAGTTAAAGAATATACTGGCAGAATTATTTTAAAAATTTAATACTTAGAGTGACATGTCTGCTAACTTATCAAAAAATGATTTACTGGCTATTTTTGAAGAAATAAAAAATGAGCAGGCAACCTTGTTCCCTCTTTCTGAGCGCTTTATAAAAAAGCTGTTTAGGCCCAACGTGCTCGATAAAGGCAAAGAGTATTATAAAAACGGCCAAATTAGTTGGTTAGAGCACAGCAGTGATTTTGCTGTTATTGATTCAACGGTACAAGGCGACACCGGATCAGCATTTAACCAACGCATTGAGATCAGTAAAGTACCTACTGGTTACTCTGTTGATACGCATTGTACCTGTAATGCTAAAACCAAATGTAGGCACTTAGCCGCTGTATTATTTAAACTTAAAATAGAGCACTCAGGTGAATACGGAGAAGACTACTTTATTAACGATTGGTTTAGTGAATTAACAGCACTTAAAAGTGTTGATGCTAAAGCTCCTTCGCAAGTTCTTTTATTTGTATTAGACATTGAAAACAATAAAGTATTTTTGACGCCAAAAATTGCCAATTACGACAAAAAAAATAATTATACGCTTGGGCGCAATTTAACTGAGCAACAATTAAATAGCTTTGTAACGCCAAACGATTTGCTCGAAAGTGACTTTAGACTCTTTAGTTGGATTCGCTCGCAAAATGCAGTGGGTAATTTAGAGCTAAAAGGTCAATGGGGCCTTAGCGCTCTACAACAATTAATTGCCACCGACCGTTTATTTTTACAACGCTCTCGTGTTGCTATTAAAGCGCAAACTGGGCAATCGCTTAACTTTAATTGGCAGCAACAAAACGAGTTATCGCAATTAATTATTGAGCTTGAACACAGTAAAAATTGGGCATTGATAAAAACCACGCCGCCCGCTTATTTAGACCTCGATCACTTTAAAGTAGGCCGGATTAGAACACAGCTTAGCGCCGACGAAATAGCACATTTACAATCAATTCCCGCACTTCACGATGCTAATTTTGATCGCATTTATAAACAACTTGCCGACAATTTTGGCGCCGGTGTTATTCCGCATCCTAATAACGAACAAGTCAATGTTAAGCAACTTGGTAATGCTGTTTTAAAAGCCACTATGGATGAGCAAGGGCTTAAAGTTTCGCTATTATTTAAATATAAAAATAAAAATTATTTAGCGGGAACAGCACCCCCGAGTTTAATAAATAGTGCATTTGAAAACACAGTAACAAATGAGTTAGTAAATTTAGGTTTTGAGTTTTGTAAAGGGGGTTTACAAAGTGAGTTTATATTTAATAAACAATCACCTATACATTTACATTGGCTTGTTTACGAAGTATTCCCTGGCTTTAAAAAGCGTGGCTGGCAGGTAACTCAAACTAAAGTAAATGTAGCCGACCCCCAAGGGCACGTTACACTCGATGTAAACCGTGCTGCAGGTCACCAAATGCATTGTAAAGTGCAATTAAGCGATGCCAAAGCCGCTGTACTTTTTAATACCGATGATGCCACGTATCAATCGTTAAATCGTCAAAGTGAGCTGTTTTATTACTACCCTGTTGGGCGTCAATTTGGTGTTATTAGTAAAGCCGCCATTAATTTACTGACCGAATTTAAACAACGCTTTGAATTTGTAAAAACACGCGATGAATTTAATATCCCGCTTTCTTATTTACCTGAGCTGGTAAAGCATACCGCAGTTACTATAGACCTTCATGATGACTCTCTTGAGCGTTATCTTGATGAGTTAAACAACACCGAGCAGGCAATGCCAGTGGTGCCCTTACACGGTTTAAATGACTCGGTAACACTACGTGAATACCAGCAACAAGGCGTTGATTGGCTTAGCTTTTTAAAGCGCCACCAATTAGGCGGCATACTTGCTGATGACATGGGGCTTGGCAAAACGCTACAAGTTATCGCCTTTTTAGCCAGCAGTTTTAATCGCCCGCAAGCGGGCCCTACCCTTATAGTGTGCCCTACAAGTTTGGTAAGTAATTGGCAAAACGAAATCACCAAATTTGCTAAAAGTCTTAAAGTAACCACTATTTTTGGCTCACAACGTAATGAGCCTTTACAACATTTAGCGCAAGCGCAATGTATTTTAACTACTTACCCATTATTAAAGCGTGATATTGCTTATTACTCGCCACTTTATTTTGAAAATATTATTTTAGATGAAGCGCAATATATTAAAAACGATACTGCACAAGTCTCGCGCTTAGTTAAGCGTTTAAATGCCGACTTTAAGTTATGTTTAAGCGGCACGCCAATCGAAAATAATTTGTTTGAGCTTAAATCGTTACTCGACTTTGCAATGCCTTCATTACTTGGCTCGCAAGCGCACTTTAAACAGCACTTTCAAACACCTATTGAGCGCGAAGCCGATTCAGAGCGAGCTGAGCAACTAAAAGCGCTTATTATGCCGTTTATATTACGCCGCACAAAAGCGCAGGTAGCTCAAGAGCTGCCACAAAAAACAGAGCTGTTAAAAGAGTTTGAGTTTGAACCTAAGCAAAAAGATATGTACCAAGGTATTACGCGCGCCCTAGAAGAAAAGCTCATCGACTTATTTGCTGAGCAAGGCGCACAAAAAAGTAAGCTCGCATTTTTAGAAGCGCTACTAAAGCTAAGGCAAATTTGTTGTCATCCAAAATTAATTGAGCCAGAAACACAAGCAGGTTCAGCAAAATTAGAATGGCTAACTACGCATTTGCCGTTAATGCTAAGCCTTGGTCGTAAAGTGATTATTTTTAGTCAATTTACCTCTGCGCTCGATTTAATTGCAGAGCGTTTAAACGATATAAATATCAAATTTAGTATGCTAACTGGGCAAACGCGTCATCGCGACAAAGTTATTGACGAGTTTACCAGTGGCAAAACCTCGGTGTTTTTAATCAGTTTAAAAGCAGGCGGTACTGGGCTTAACTTAACTCAAGCCGATACCGTTATTCACTTTGATCCATGGTGGAACCCTGCTGTTGAAAAACAAGCCACCGATCGTGCTTATCGCATTGGCCAAACAAATCCTGTGTTTGTTTATAAATTAATTATGAGTAATTCAATAGAGCAAAAGGTATTTAAAATGCAGCAAGATAAGCAAGCGCTTGTTGATGCATTATTTACCGATAAATCAATGAGCTTTACTTCGTTTGATGAGCAGCAAATGTTATCACTTATAAAAAGCTAATTTTTTTACTTAGCATGTGAACTAATTTAACCAAACGGCGTCTATTATATTGCTTGTTGAATAATTGCAGTTATCACAAGCTTCATGTTGATTTCCCCTGATTGGTTACTAAATTTAGTAATGATTGAGCCAGCCCTTTTAGCTGGCTTTTTTTATGCCTGTAATTAACACCTTAAATTGCATTTTTTATAAATAGTTTGAACTAAATTTAAAAACACGCGTCTACTATTATGCTTGTTGAATAATTGCAGTTATCACAAGCTTCATGTTGATTTCCCTAATTGGTTACTAAATTTAGTAATGATTGAGCCAGCCCTTTTAGCTGGCTTTTTTTATGCCTGTAATTAACACCTTAAATTACATTTTTTATAAATTGTTTGAACTAAATTTAAAAGGGCGCGTCTACTATTATGCTTGTTGATTAATTGCAGTTAACACAAGCTTCATGTTGATTTACCCCGTTTAATTACTAATTTTAGTAATGATTGAGCCAGCTCCTTTAAAGCTGGCTTTTTTTATGCCCACATTTTAGTTTTTATAATTATTTATATTTTTATGTGAACTTAATTTAATGAGTGGCGTCTACTATTACGCTTGTTGATTAATTGCAGTTATCAGCAAGCTTCATGTTGATTTCCCTGATTGGTTACTAAATTTAGTAATGATTGAGCCAGCCCTTTTAGCTGGCTTTTTTTATGCCTTTAGTAAATGTTACGCCCTCTACCCCCCACTACCTTTATTCGTTATGATGGCATGTCTCTAAATTTTATAAGTTTATTTTATGTTTACTCAGCTATTAACGCATATAGATTGGTTAAGTGCCAGCGCAGGGCTTGCAACAGGGCTTGTACTATATGGCCTAGTGTCGCTCCCTTCTCGTAATAAATTAAAACAACACATTAGCGAGCAACAGCAACAGTTATCGTTATTACAAAACCAGTACGACAATAAACAGCTGCAATACACGGCCTTATTTGATGAGCACGAGCTGCTCGAGCAATCACATCAAGAGCAACGCGATGAAGCGCAGCATTTTAAAACTCGCTTTAGCGAGCAAGAAAAACAAAGTGTTCAATACAACCATTTTTGGCGTAAAGCCGAAGGCGAACTTAGTGCCTTGCGAGAGCAATATAACCAGCGCGATATTGAGCTTAATAATATGCGAACTACGCTTGAGCAAAAGCAGCAAAACTTTACCGAGCAGCTTGCACAAATAGAGCAAAGCAAAAATGTGCTTAAAAAAGAGTTTGAAAACCTAGCTAATAAAATTTTAGAAGAAAAATCGCAAAGCTTTAAAACCCTAAATCAAGAAAGCATTGAGCAACTATTAAAGCCAGTTCAAGGGGAGCTAAAAGGCTTTAGAGATAAAATGGAATCGATTCACGTTGAAGACTTAAAACAACGTGCAGCCCTTAAAACTGAGCTACTGCACTTGCAAGCTAAAAGCCAAGCTATTACCGAGCAAGCCGATAAACTTAGTAATGCCTTACAAGGGCAAAAAAAGACCCAAGGTAATTGGGGCGAACTAATGCTCGAAAACGTACTCGACAGCGCAGGCCTGCGTGCGGGTACCGACTACAAACGCGAAGTATCGTTTAATACCGAAGAGGGTCGACTGCGCCCCGACGTAGTGGTGTATTTACCTCAGGGCCGCCACTTAGTGATTGACGCTAAAACATCGCTAAATGCTTATACCCGCTACGTTAATGCCGAAAATGAGCTAGAGGCTAGCCAAGCAATTAAAGAGCATGTAAATGCTGTTACCGCGCGTATTAACGAGCTTGCCAGTAAATCGTACGATCGTCTCCCTGGTATAAATTCGCCTGAAGTAGTTATTATGTTTGTGCCTATAGAATCTGCATTTGTAGAGGCGCTTAAATATCAAAGCGATATTTACCAACAAGCTATCGAAAAAAACATTTTAGTTGCTACACCAACTACTCTGCTTACAAGCCTTAATATTGTTAAACAGCTGTGGCGCTTTGAAGAGCAAACCAAATACTCTAAAGAGCTGGCGAATCGTGCAGAGCGCTTTTACAACAAGCTCAATGGCTTTTTAACGAGTATGGAAGGTGTTGGCAAACAACTAGACCGCGCAAAAGAAAGCTACGATAAAGCCTTTTCACAGCTTTACCGTGGTAAAGGTAACTTAATTAAACAAGCTTCAGAATTTAAAGAGCTAGGTGTATCGGTTCAAAAAGAGTTACCAAACGAAAGCGTAGAAAAAGCCCAATTAGAGCTAGATTAAATTCGATTTATCTCTACTGTTTTATACATTAAAAGGAAGGTTAATGGTTTTTCCCTTACTCAATTCGCAAAGGTTAGCGTTAACCCCTATTAATTATGAGGATAGAGACGCTATTTTTGCTCTTTTTTCAGACCAAGGTGTTACTAAATACTATGATCTGGCGCCCTTTACTCAAGTTTCACAGGCCGATAAGTTAATCGAATTTTTCAATATTCGGTATAAAAATGGTGAAGGGATCCGCTGGGCTATCCGTTTAAAAAATACTGATGAGTTAATAGGTACTTGTGGTTTTAATAGTTGGTCAGTACCAATGAAGCACGCATTTATTGGTTACGACCTTAGTAGCCAGTATTGGGGTAAAGGCTATGCTTTTGAGGCTATTCATATGATTATAAAAGCTGCCTTTGATGGATTGCTAAGTTGCGGTGCTATAAATCGAATACAAGCCGACACAGTACCAGGAAATAACGCATCAGAGGCGCTTTTAATAAAGCTTGGCTTTTGTGAAGAAGGCACAAGGCGACAAAGTGGTTTTTGGAAAGGGCAATTTCACGACCTAAAATGCTTTGGACTTTTAAGCGCGGAGTTCAAGTGATGAAAACTGATGTTGTAATTTATAACTTATTGCACGAAATTACTGCTCAATTCCCTGAAGTTAAAGCGTTGCTGAGCATATATGATAAAGATGAAACCACGTTTAAAATGGAGGCGTTTTCTAAAGCCACAACACACGCTTTTGCTCTTGGCTATGTGGAGCAAGCCCAGCGTTATTTAAGTTTTATGGCTGAAAAGCTAGCAAACACTGAGGCAAAAGTAATTGAATACATAGACGTATATTACGTAGAAACATTATTTTGGGGCGCAAGTTCTCATACTATTGCGGTTGGTTGGCCTCTAATGCCTGGCAGCTTACAAAAGCTTTATATCAATTTTCATGGTAAAGCGCCGCAAAACTAATACAACTAAAGCTCACATGTACTCGCTTACGCCTTTAATACTCCACCTCATTCAATAACTCATTTATTTTTTCATCGCCAATACACTCTCCATTAGACCAACTTGCATTAAGCAGTGTAATTAAATTACCAATACGCTCTGACTTACGCTGTAGCTGCTCAATTAGTGCATTAGCTTCATGTTGTTTTTGAGTGAGGCGCTCAATAATGGCGTTGTGATCTAGCTCCTCATTAGGTTTACGCAGGGAGGGGATTTCTTCAAGCGAAAACCCTAAACTTTGTGCAAACTTAATCATTTTAAGCTGCTCTACACTGGCCTTATCGTATTGCCTATACCCGTTGTTATTTCGCGTGCTGTGTGGCAGCAGCCCTATACTTTCGTAATACCGTATGGTGCTTGCTGCAATACCTGAGTGCTTAGCTAGTTCACCTATTTTCATTATTACCTCTACTATAAAAAGCGGGTTGACCTTAAAGCTGACTTTAAGGTTATAGTGCCTGTAATGTCAATTTATGGTTTATATTTATGTCTGAGTTTGAACAATCTGCTGTATTTACGCCCTTTACCCTACCAAGCGGTTTAACGCTTAAAAACCGAGTAGTAAAAGCCGCTATGGAAGAGAACCTCGCAGAGGCCGACCTAACGCCATCGCAAGTGCTTAAAAATGTATACAACGAATGGGCAAAAGGCGGGTGCGGGTTAATTATTACCGGCAATGTTATGATTGACCACCTTGCAATGACAGGGCCAGGCGGCCTTGCCCTTGAGCAGCAAACCGATATAACGCCTTTTGCAGAACTTGCTCGTTTAGGGCAGCAAAACGATTGTAAAATTGTGATGCAAATAAATCACCCTGGCCGTCAAGTATTTAAAAAAATGGGCGGTAAATCGCTAGGTGCCTCTGATATTGCGCTTAATATGGGTAAGCTCTCTCACTTATTTGCCCAGCCAACAGTTATGGATAAAAGAGAGATTAGTGATGTTATCGCTCGTTTTACCCATACAGCGCAACAGGCCGAAAAAGCAGGTTTTAATGGCGTGCAAATACACGCTGCACATGGCTATTTATTAGCGCAGTTTTTATCTCCACTAACTAATAAGCGTGATGACGAATGGGGCGGTAGCCTTGAGAATCGCGCGCGATTATTACTTGAAATAACACGTAGTATTAAAGCGCAATGCAGCGCCGGTTTTTCGGTATCGGTTAAGTTAAACTCAGCCGATTTTCAGCGCGGCGGCTTTGAGCCGCATGATGCGCAAGCAGTTGTTAATATGCTTAGTGCATTAAAGCTTGATTTTGTAGAGCTTTCAGGCGGCAGTTACGAAGCACCCGCAATGCAAGGAACAACGGGTGATGAACGTACACTTGCACGTGAGGCGTACTTTTTGGAATTTGCCAAAGCTATTAGCGAGCAATCAACCATACCCATTATGACCACCGGTGGCATTAGCCGATTAGATGTGGCAAATAGAGTAATTAGCTCAGGCGTAGCGCTCGTTGGTATGGCCACGGCACTGGCTTATCAGCCTAATTTAGTTAATTGCTGGCAAACACAACCAACGCAAAACCTGCTTATGCCGCGTGTTACCTTTAAAGACAAAACCCTTGCAGGGCTTGCCACTATGGCGCTGGTAAAAAGGCAAATTCGCCGAGTGGGCCAAGGCAAACGCGTTAAAGCAAATGCCTCGGCTATTTTTACTTTAATAAGTGACCAAATACGCGCTGCAAAGCTTACAAAGCGCTATCGAAAACGCTTTGCAAAAGAGCTAAATTAATTAGCTCTAGTTTAAACTGATATTTTCTATGCCACACTTGAAAGCGTTGATTGATGGGCGTTAGCATATGCCCAGTTAACGCACTCTTGCGCTAAAATAGCAATGGTATCTAGGCAGGTGTCTGGCGAGTGTTTGGCTTGTTCATTTAACACAAGCGGTATTTCGGTACAGCCAAACAACACGCAGTCAGCACCTTGAGCAAGCATTAAGTCGTATGCCTTGCTTAACAAGTGGCGACCTTTATTTAAATCGCCCGCTTTTACGGCGGTTATGCCATCCATTATGGCTGCTTGTTGCTGAGTGTTTGGTTCAACAAAATCAATATTGTGCTGCTTAAACGCATTTTGGTAAATGCCCATATTAAGCGTAGCGGTAGTGGCTAAAATACCAACCTTTTGTTTGCCCGTGGTTTTTACTTGTTTTATAACGCTTTTTACAATGCTAATGGTGTGTACATCGGCATTTTTAGTGAGCGCGTCGTACCAGTAATGCGCGGTATTACACGGAATAACAATACAACTTACACCTAAGCTTGTTAGCTCTTTAAAGCCTTTTTTAAGCTCAAAAAATGGGTTTTCATCTTCAAGACCCATTAAAAATTTTGTTCTGTCAGGAATTTGCGGGATATTCCTTATAAACATAGGTATATGCTCTTGATCATT
Organism: Pseudoalteromonas sp. UBA2102; assembly: GCF_002331165.1. NCBI lineage: Bacteria > Pseudomonadati > Pseudomonadota > Gammaproteobacteria > Alteromonadales > Pseudoalteromonadaceae > Pseudoalteromonas > Pseudoalteromonas sp. UBA2102. The sequence continues at coordinate 40,235 of NZ_DCYU01000043.1, read as the reverse complement.
TTTAGCGGGCGATAGCGCAATTACCTGATTCATAAATGAGGCGGTAGCCAAAGGCCCCATTCCGCCTAATACGCCAAGAGTTCTAAGCATGATTGCATTCCAGTTATTGAGTTTATAGGCTTAATTTATAGTGTTTTATTTAGTTTGAATAATGCTATTATTTTACCACCCATGCACAAATTGCATAACTAAGTGGTCGCTATGAATATTGAAAGTAAATGGTTAGAAGATTTTTTAACGCTCTCGCACACAAAAAGCTTTTCGCAAGCGGCAACGCTTAGGCATATTACGCAACCTGCATTTAGTCGGCGTATAAAAGCCCTTGAAGACGCCCTTGGCGCAGCCCTAATCGACCGAGAAAACTTGCCTATTACTCTTACCCCAAGCGGTAAAATATTTCATATAACGGCGCGTAATTTAGTTAACCAAATGAATACCTCGGTTAGCATGCTTGAGGAGTTGTCAGTTCAGCAAAATTATTCTGTAAAGGTAGCGGCCGCACATTCTTTAGCGAGTTTTTTAACCTTACAACTCGCTAACTTTCAATCGCAAGATGAGCGCGACATTGTACTTAATTTAGAGGCTATAGACGTAGATAAAGCCACCGAAGCGCTAGAGCAAGGTGAATGCGACTTACTTATTGCCTTTGATAACGAACGCCTTAAACTGCCGCCGTTTAGTCATCAAAAAATAGGTAATGCTAAGTTGTTACCTGTTAGCGCCTGTGACGAGCAAGGCAAAGCCTTATATAACCTAGAAAGTGCAGCGCCTATACCGCATTTAGCCTACAGTCTCGACTCCTACATGGGCCGGCAGTTAGAGCCTATTATATCGGGCGCTAAGCTTAAAAAGGTGTTTGTTTCATCCATGACTGAGCTTTTAAAAGTGCACGCTGTTGCAGGCAATGGTATTGCCTGGCTGCCCGACTACGTTATATCAAACGAGCTTAAAAATAATACATTGGTAGTTGTAGGGAGTGAGCACCACTGCGTGCCAATAACTTACTATGCGTATAGATATCATGCGGCTTTGCACCCCGGTGGCGAAAGTGTGTGGAATAA
>NZ_DCYU01000043.1:19424-38791 GCF_002331165.1 Pseudoalteromonas sp. UBA2102 | reverse complement strand
TAATTTAAAACGATAACAGCTATGTGCAATGAAATTTTAATTATTTACCTATTTTATTATGGAGTTTTATTTCCATAATAATTGGGCTTTTTGTCTCTTTTTTAATACTCTTGATAAAGCCAAAATAGCCTCATCAACACAGAGTATTAACTAGCTAACGAGGCAACTCCCATGAAAGCAATTGGATATCAAAAAAGTTTACCTATCGAAAACGAATTATCATTACAAGACATTGAACTTGAAACGCCAACAGCACACGGCCACGATATTTTAGTAGAAGTTAAAGCGGTATCGGTTAACCCGGTTGATTTTAAAATTCGCCAAGCAATGCCAGCAGCTGAGGGCGAGTATAAAGTAATTGGTTGGGATGCAACTGGGGTTGTTAAATCGGTTGGCGAAAACGTATCGCTTTTTAAGCCAGGCGACAAAGTATGGTACGCAGGCGACATTACGCGCTCAGGCAGTAACGCGCAGCTTCAGTTAGTTGATGAGCGTATTGTTGGCCATATACCAAGCTCGCTTTCGTATGGGGAAGCCGCCGCATTGCCGCTTACCAGCATTACTGCGTGGGAATTATTGTTTGACCGTTTAAACGTAGCTAAAAACGATGATTCTAAAAGCATTTTAGTTATTGGTGCCGCCGGTGGGGTGGGCTCAATAATGGTGCAGCTGTTAAAGCAGCGTACTAAATTAAATATTATTGCTAGTGCTTCTCGTGCTGAAACAATTTCGTGGTTAGAAGATTTAGGTGCCGATACCATTGTTAATCACCGTAACCCGTTAAGTGAAGAATTTGCAGCTAAAAACTTAAGCGAAGTGGATTACGTTGTTAGCTTAAACAATACAGAGCAGCACTTACCTGAAATTGAAAAAGTAGTGAAGCCACAAGGTCAATTTGCCCTTATTGATGACCCTGAAACACTTAATATTGTGCCATTTAAAAACAAAAGCGTGTCGGTACATTGGGAGCTTATGTTTACTCGCTCGTTATTTAAAACCGACGACATGCAAGAGCAACACGTTATTTTAAACAACGTAGCCACTATGATTGACCAAGGGCAGATTAAAACCACGGTAGGTGAGCACTTAGGTAAAATTAACGCAGCCAATTTACGCAAAGCGCATCAGCACCTTGAATCGCAAACCGCTAAAGGTAAAGTGGTGTTAGAAGGCTTTTAAGGCCTTTAGCTAATATAGTTTTTTTGAGTATACCCAAGCCCCTAACGGGGCTTTTTTGTGGCTATTATTTATATAACTGGTTGTAATTAGGAATATGTTTTACCCAAAATGCAGGGCTGCCAATATACTCTTGTACAGTTTTTATAAATTCGCTCACCAGTGGTGTTTGTTTACGGTGCGGATACAGCGCATAAATACCGGTGCCCGATGCGCTAAGCTTATAATTAGTTAATAGCGGCACTAGCCCCATTTCGTCTATGGGTTTTTCTAGGTTAAATAAATCTAGCATCACATACCCTAAACCCGCTTTTGTGGCATCAAGCATGGCGCGTACATCGCTTACCTTATAGTTGCCTTTCATTTTATGAGTTTTGTATTCATCACCATGAGGTTGGGTGCTTAATTTAATTTGATCTAGGCTTACATCGCCATTGCCATAAACCACTGCAGGTAAGGCGATAAGTTCTTCGGGTGTGCTTGGCATACCATGGCGTGCAATAAAGTCATTAGAGGCAACCAAAGCAAAGTGCATGTCAGATATTTTTTTTGCCATTAGATTGGAGTCATTCAATTTGCCAATTCTAAATGCTAAATCGTAATGATCGGCAATAATATCGTTGCGCTTATCATCAAGCATGAGGGTTATTTTTACCTCAGGGTATTTTTGCATAAATAAATTAATGGCAGGCTGCACATACTGCTGCCCAAAAAACATGCCCGAGGTAATGCGCAAAATACCTTTAGGTTTTGCTTGGTAGGAGTCGGCAATGCTATGAATATCACTGAGCGTATCAATTAAAATATGCGCTTGCTGGAGTATTTCCTCCCCTGCGGAGGTAAGCGAAAAGGATCGCGTAGAGCGATTAAGTAACTGAATACCTAAACTGCTTTCTAGCTTTTTAATTTGCTTTGAAAGCGATGAGTTGTCCATATCGTGCAGCGCCGCGGCTTTTGCAAATGTGCCTTGCTGTACTACATCAACAAATAACGCTAATTGGTTGGTGATTGACATCTCACTCTCCTAAATCCCAATAAGGTGTATCGGTGTAATAATTGCTCGCAAAATCAACAAACGCGCGCACTTTACTAGGTAAAAACTGCCTGTTTGCGTACACCATATAAAGCCCTATTGGCTCAGGCTCGTAGTCTTTTAATATACGTACTACTTTACCCTGTGCCAGCGCCTCACCAGCTATAAATGTTGGCTGCATGGCAATACCGCCACCTGCTATAGCGGCATTGAGTAGCAGGTCGCCATTGTTAGCAACTAGGTTACTTTCAAGCTTTAACTCGTTTTTAAGCTCGTTCGCTCCACGTAGCTTTTTTGTGGGCTCGGTGTGTGCGTAGCGTAAATAGTTATGCGATTGCAGCTCTTCTAAGGTAGTAGGCGTGCCGTGCTGCGCTAAATAAGAAGGAGAGGCAAACACCGCTAACCTAATAGGCGCTATTTTTTTAGCAATAAGTGATGAGCTTTTTAAAACCCCAATGCGCAGCGCTATATCAATACCTTGCTCAACAATATCAACAAACTGGTCGGTAAGGTTTAGATCCAATTTTAAATTTGGATAACGCTTTTGAAACTCAACCAATAGCGGTGCTAAGTGCTTTACCCCAAACGACATAGGGGCACTAATACTGAGCACACCAGAGACATTTTCGTTTAGGTTATCGAGCGAATTTTCCATGTCGTCTATATCGTCTAGCACCTGTAAGCAGCGGGTAAAATAGTGATCTCCCGCCTCGGTAGTGCTTACTTTGCGCGTGGTGCGGTGCAGTAATCGGGTAGCAAGCCCCTCTTCTAGCGCAGACACATACTTGCTAACAAGTTGCGGCGATATGTCGAGCTTATCGGCAGCTTTAGAAAAAGACCCCTCTTGTACAACACTTACAAAAGTCTTCATGGTGGTTAGCTTATCCATTATTAGCAATGCCTTGTTTATAATTTTTAAATAAAGATCGTATTAATTATGTTTATAAAAACAGTTAAAGTCCACACATCGCATTTTTGCACAGTTAGTGAGTTTTTATAGCGTTATAAACACATTTTTTTGCGTAAATAACTATTTATTTACAACAAAATGGAGTTAATACGTGCTACTGCAGCAATCACGCTTCTTTTTATCCATTCTAACGCCAAGTCGGGTTTATTAATAATGCAGTATCGCTGTACGTGAATAAGCACGCTTATATTTTTATTAATGACTAAGAGATAAAGCCATGAAAAGATTAAACAACAAAGTAGCCATCGTTACTGGTGCAGCACAAGGTATTGGCGCTGCTTATGCAAAAGGTTTAGCTCAACAAGGCGCTAAAGTTGTGCTTGCTGATTTAGCCGACCCAAGCGCAGCTGTAGCTGAAATTATTGCCGCTGGCGGCCAAGCAATAGGCTGCAAAGTAGATGTAACGAATAGTGAATCGTTAGATGCCATGGTAAAACAAACCGAAGCTGAATTTGGCCCGGTTGAAATATTAGTTAACAATGCTGCTATATTTGCTGCGCTTGAGCTTAAACCATTTTGGGAAATATCTGAAGACGAATGGGATTTAGTTATGCGCGTAAATGCCCGTGGGCCTTTTCAGTGTACCAAAGCAGTGTTGCCTAGCATGCGTAAATTAGGTCGTGGTAAAATCATTAACATTGCATCGGGTACATTTTTACGCGGTGCACCTATGTTTTGCCATTATGTGGCATCTAAAGGCGCGGTTGTTGGGCAAACACGTGCGTTGGCCACTGAGCTTGCTAACGATAATATTTTAGTTAACTGCCTATTAGTTGGCTTAACCGAAAGCGAAGGCGTTAAAAATAACGCACAGTTTGATAAAGCTAAAAATAGCACACTAGGCTCACGAGTAATTAAACGTGCAATGGAGCCTGAAGACTTACTTGGCCCTATTTACTTTTTAGCCAGCGAAGACAGCGACTTTATGACCGGACAATGTATTAACGTTGATGGTGGTGCAATTAACTACTAACACGCCATATTGCTTATTTAGTGTTAATTTAAAAGCCGATGTTTACGCATCGGCTTTTTAACGTGGGGGCAAATAAAAATCAGTTTAACAATACTGTATTTATAATATCTCAATGCGCGCTTTATTTATTAACAAAATAAAAGCCAATAAAATAAGGATATATTAATAAAATCCTTAGGTATTACCATGGCTCAACCTGCACTATTTATCTCTCACGGTTCACCTATTATGGCCGTACAGCAATCGCCAACGTCTGACTTTTTAAAAGCGCTTGGCAAGTCACTCAACACGCCACGCGCTATTGTTATATTTTCGGCGCACTTTGATATGGCTAACGATGAAGCGGCTCATAATATTGTAATAACCGCAGGGCAAGCGCCTGAAACCATTCACGACTTTTACAATTTCCCTGCGCATATGTATAACATTAAATACCCTGCGCCAGGTCATCCTGAGCTTGCGGGTAATATTGCAACGCTATTTAAAAATAAAGGCATTACAGCAATACTTGATGAACGCCAAGGCTGGGATCATGGTGTATGGATACCACTGCGCTTAATGTACCCGCAGGCAAATATTCCTATTGTACAAGTGTCTATAAATACTCAATTAGGCGCAAAAGCCATGTATGAATATGGGCAGTTACTTGCCCCACTTCGTGACGATAATATATTAATTATTGGCTCTGGCGGCATTAGCCACAACCTACGAGAAGTGTTTAAAACCCCTGCTACACCTAACCGTGTACAAATGGTAAAAGCGTTTACCCAATGGGTTGAACACACGCTTTTAGCGCAAGACACGCCCGCACTTTTAAATTACTTAGCCGATGCACCCCATGTGTTATTTAACCACCCTACCCAAGAGCATTTTTTACCACTCTTTGCTGCTATGGGCGCAGGCGGCAAGCAAGTTGAAAAACTCTTTAGTGATATTGAACTGGATATTTTAGCGCTTGATACCTATAAGTTTTATTAATTTTAATCAGCACGCTGCAAGCGCCTTGTGTTTTTTTAATCAAAGTGTAATGGGGGGTTACAAAGCGTATGTTGGGTTAAGAGCAGCAAAGCCCAACATAAAGTTATAAAGTGGGCTTTAACGCAGCTTTTTAATGTAATTAGATGTGGCGCTATTTTTATGCGCGTCACCATAAATAATTGGTGACGGATAGTATTCTGCGTCTAACTGTATGGTGGAGGCAACATCTTCACTAAAATAATCGGCAATAAAAGCAAGGCACATATCCATACCTGCTGAAACACCCGCACAAGACCAAATATTGCCATCTTTTACAAAGCGATCTTCAACTACGGTTACAGTGTTATCTTTTTTAAGGTGCTCTAAAAAAGCCCAGTGGGTGGTTACTTTTTTATGCTTAAATAGCCCCGCTTTTTGCATTAAATACATACCAGTGCAAATAGATAAAACACTGTGGCAGTTTTCAGCTGTTTTTTTAAGGTAATTAATAACGTCAATATCTTCCATTGCTATACGTGCACCACTACCGCCAGGTACAAATAATACATCGGGCTGCACTGGGTCAGTAAAATGATAATCGGCACTAAAACGCATGCCGTGCTCACCTGAGGGAGTCATAGAATTTAGCGATATTAATTTGGGTTTTTCACATAACCCCTTTTCTGCCAGCAGACCTATTAGTTCCCATGAACCAACTAAATCCAGCTCTTCAACTTTGTCATAAATTAAAAAATATATTTTCATACTATGTTATTTAGTCCTTTAATTTGTATCGTTTTTAAATAATAGGCACTGCAATTGTGTTGTAAATCATATTAATTTGAGCAATCGTTCAAAGTAAGTTAAGCTCAAAACGATTAACTTACAAGTATCTTAAATTTATTGGGAGCAAACATGGCAACCACACTCGCATTTGACGTATACGGTACGCTTATAAACACTCACGGCGTGCTGTCTTTACTTGAAGATATGATAGGCGATACCGCGCAAAAATTTTCAAATACATGGCGCGAAAAACAATTAGAGTATTCGTTTAGGCGTGGGTTGATGCAAAACTATATACCGTTTTCGTTATGTACCAAACATGCCCTCGATTACGCGTGTTTAGCGCACAAAACGCAGCTTAATGATGATCAAAAGCAGCAATTGCTTGAGCAGTATAAAATTTTACCGGCCTTTGACGATGTTAAAAAAGGGCTTGAGCAACTTAAAGCACAAAACTACCGGTTGTTTGCATTTTCAAATGGCGCTGCTGATGCGGTTAATAAATTGCTCGAAACTGCAGGTATTAGTGAGCTTTTTGAAGGCGTTGTAAGTGCCGACGATATGAAAACATTTAAGCCAAACCCAGGTGTTTACAGCCATTTCTTACGCGAAACAAATTCAACGGGCGCAAACACGTGGCTTATTTCGAGTAACCCGTTTGATATTACCGGCGCTATTTCACATGGTATGCGAGGGGCATGGATAAAACGCTCTGAGGATTCTATTTTTGATCCGTGGGAAATTCAGCCAACCACCGTAGCCACCGATCTAGTGGATTTAAAAAATAAGCTTGAAGATATCAATTAAGCTGCATTTTTTCTTTTACATCCCTCTTTAGCACTTAAGGTTTAACCGAGTTGTAAAGGGGGTTTACCTCTTATAGTGGTACTGCACACTTATAATACGTTCGCTTTTAGCTACCCCTCCCATCTCTTATATTTCAACTAGCGCACTATTTTACAAACTGTGATTATTTAGCGCGCATTTTGGCACCTTTTCATAGCTCATTTTATACACTTTGTTAGTTTTAAAAGTAATTCCTTATAACTAATCAGTCACTCCTAATTGCGAAAATAAACCTATATCTAACACTTAATTATTATTGTAAATGCAAATTGTTACTATTAAGATCCTCAACCCCAATACAAGTACAACCAAGGAGCGAATATGTCACAATTACAATCGGCGCAGCTCAGCCCTGTCGAAAATAAAGCAATATTTGAGCAAAACGGGTTACCTCCTCAATTCAATATCGATCAGTTTATTAACTACCAAATAGCGTCGTTGCAGGGGCTTTCGGCTGTACAACAAGCTATGGCTAAAGCGCAAAAGCCGTTTTCTGGCGTGTCTGTTAATACGCTAGCCGCCACTGTAAATGATGTAGATTTAGCCAAACCTCTTGCTGATTTTCCTGCAGTATTAAACGAGCTTAAAAGTGTGTATTTAGATCACGCTGTTTATTTTCATCATCCGCGTTATATGGCGCATTTAAATTGCCCCGTTACGTACCCTGCGGTTGTGGCTGAGCACATCATTGGCGCAATCAATACGTCGGTAGACACCTGGGATCAAAGCGCTGGCGCGACCCTTATTGAACAAAAATTAATTGATTGGAGCTGTGAAAAAGCAAAATTACCTAGCACTGCCGATGGCGTTTTTACCAGTGGTGGTACGCAATCGAACTTAATGGCTATGCTTGTTGCTCGCGAAGTCGCAGTGAGCCGCTATGCACCTAATCATGAAGTAAAACTGCAAGGCTTGCCTGAAGTAGCCTCTCGTTTTCGTATTTATTGCTCTGAGGTTGCGCATTTTAGTATTCAAAAGGCAGCGGCATTACTGGGCCTTGGTTATAACGCGGTAGTGCCCGTGGCTACAAACAATAAAATGCAAATGGATATGGACGCACTTAACCACGCAATTGCGGATTCTAAAGCTAAGGGCGAATTACCTATCGCTGTGGTAATTACCGCAGGTACAACCGATTTTGGCTCAATTGACCCTGTTGAAGACATAGCAAAACTTGCTAAAAAAGAGCAGCTTTGGTGCCATGTTGACGGCGCATACGGCGGTGGTTTATTGGTGAGTGAGCATCACCGAAGTGCTTTAAACGGCATAGAACAAGTAGATTCAATTACCATTGATTACCATAAATCGTTTATGCAACCGGTTAGCTGCAGTGCTTTTTTATTAAGTGACAAACGCCACTTTAGCCATATTACCCTTTACGCCGACTATCTAAACCCGCTTGCTGAGGCCGGCAATGGCACACCAAATTTAGTTGATAAAAGCTTACAAACCACACGCCGTTTTGATGCCTTAAAACTGTGGTTAACACTGCGCACCATGGGCGAAGCGCCACTTGGGCGAGCGTTCGATAAAGTAATTGGCCTTGCTCGTCAAACCCACATTGTGCTTAACGACCACCCTGATTTTGAAGTTATAAATTACCCAGAGCTCAGCGCGCTGGTATTTCGCTTTGCGCCAGAGGAGCTAAAACATAACCCCGATTTACTCGACACCCTAAACCTGCACGTACGCCAAACATTCTTAAATACTGGTGAAGCCATGATTGCGCGCACCAAAATTAACGGCCGTCATTACCTTAAATTTACGTTACTTAATGCCCTGTGCCAATTGAGCGATGTGCGCGCCGTGCTTGAACAAATTAGCAATATTGCGTGGCAAACGTACAAGGAGCAAAAATAATGAGTAACCAACCTTATGACTTTATAGCCATTGGCCTTGGCCCGTTTAATTTATCGTTAGCGTGTTTAAGTGAGCCACTGGAGGGTGTGAAAAGCTTATTTTTAGAGCAGCGTAGCCAATTTGATTGGCACCCTGGAATGATGCTAGAAGGTGTTACCTTGCAAACCCCGTTTATGTCTGACTTGGTGACTCTTGCAGACCCTACCAGCAAGTACAGTTTTTTAAATTATGCCAAGCTTAATAATCGCTTATACCCTTTTTATATTCGCGAGAGCTTTTTTTTACTGCGTAAAGAATACAACCTCTATTGCCAGTGGGTGTGCTCGCAGCTTAGCAACGTAAGCTTTGAGCAAAGTGTAACAAAGGTTGAATTTTGCCAGCAAAGTGAGTGCTATACCGTTACCTGTAAAACCCCAAATGGGGAGCAACACTATGTTACGCGCCACTTAGTGCTTGGCACCGGCCCTGCCCCATATATTCCTGATTGCGCAGTGCAAAGTAATTCTAATAACGTACTGCACAGTAGCGATTTTTGCCACCGCCTTGATGAGCTAAAAGCGGCTAAACGCGTTACGGTTGTAGGAGCTGGGCAAAGTGCGGCTGAAATTTATCACACCTTATTACAACAAGCTGTGCCACAAGGTTTGCAACTAGATTGGATTGCGCGTTCGCCGCGTTATTTTCCGCTGGAATACACTAAACTCACCCTTGAGATGACCTCACCTGAGTATGTTGATTACTTTTATAATTTAAAAACTGAGCAACGAGATTGGCTTAATCAAAATCAAAAAAACTTATTTAAAGGCATTAATGGCGATTTAATTAATGACATTTTTGACACCCTTTACGCGCAAAGCCTAGATGGGCCCATATCTACCACATTTAAAACTAACAGCAAGCTTACTAATACACGTAAAAGTGCTGGTCGCTTAGTCACTGAGTTTTATCATCAAGAGCTAAATGAAGCCTTTGAAATAAAAACCGATTACTTAATTTGTGCCACAGGCTTTAAATACAAGCGCCCTGCTTTTTTAAACCCCATTGCACAGCAACTCCCAGAAGATGAACAAGGCCGCTACTTAGTTAGCCGCGAGTATGCAATAGATAGCGAACAAAAACGTATATTTGTACAAAATGCAGAGCAGCACACCCATGGCTTTGTAACCCCCGATTTAGGCATGGCGTGTTATCGCAACAGTATAATTTTGCGCGAAATACTCGGTTATGCGCCGTATCAGGTTGAGCAAAAAATTGCTTTTCAGTGTTTTGATTTAAGCGATGTAGAAACCCATTCACAGCAAAAGAGTAACGCCGCATGAGTTTACGTTTAGCGCTTATTTTGCTTACGGTTATTTCGGTAGTGTGCGACACCTTATTACTGCCGTTTTATCCGCAATTTTTTGCCAGCGAATTTTCTGTAAGTAACCCCACACTTATTGGCGTGTTTGTAGCTAACTGTTGTATTACCGTTATGCTCGCGCTGCCCCTGTGGGCAAAGGTTGCCAAAAAATACCACGAGCTGGCTCTTTGGCTTGTAACGCAAGTGATTGCCGCCTGCTTTGGTTTGCTTTGTTATTTTGCAACTAACGTGTGGGAATTTTGGTTTTATTATCAGCTTATGTTGGTGCTCAAAGCCAGTTACCTGCTTATTTACCCGTTTGCACTGCGTTTAGAGCAGCAAAGTAAGCATCTTTCTATTATTGGCTTGTTTTCGGTACTTATGCACTTTGGTGCTATTGGCGGCGCGTTAGTGGGCGGGTACTTTTTTAGTATAAATGCACCGCGTTATGCATTGTTATTAAGTGCTGCGGGCGATGTAATACAAGTGCTGCTGTGCGCCTATTTAATGATGAGCTTAAAGTTAGGTATTTATCAGCAAGCGATTGAAAGCGAAAAACCACGTACTCGTACACCGTATTTTATTTGGCAATTTTGCTTTATAAGCGTGGTTGTTTACTTTAGTGCGTTTTTAATTAGGCCGTTTTTTACTACCCATTGGCAAGGAATGAGCGCACAAAGCAGTGCATTTCAAAGTGCGCTTGTGTACGCCATTCCTGCTTTTGCAGCCCTACTTATGCTGTTGTTTAACCACTTTAGGCAGCACTTACCTTTTCCTACGCTTAGCCGCACCAGTACATTGTTGTGTGCTCTTATTTTTGGCGCTATTGGGCTTTATTTACAGGCGCAAGAGTCGGTGTGGTTAGTTGTCAGCTCTCGCGTTTTATACGGTATAGCGCTGTTTCAAGTCATGGTTTTATTAGAAGTGATGCTATTTGCTAAAAGCGAGCCTTCTCACTACGGCAGTGATTTTGCCAAAGTGCATGTTGCGCAAAATATTGGCGTTATTTTAGCGTCGTTATTAGTGGGTATGAGTGTGGAATATTTTAATACCACCGTGCCTTTTTACTTTGCTGCCATTGGCTTTGCAAGCCTTGGCGCTATTTTTCTATGGCGCGTTAAATTTGTTGGCCAAGCTGCACACACAGCCACTTAATAATTAAAAAGATTTAGGAGTTTTTATGTATTTTTCATCTTTTGTAACCACGTTACAACACACAGGTAATATGACTATGCGGTTACTACAGCAAAGCGATATGCCCATAATTTGCCAGTGGCTTACACTACCTTACGCCCATTTTTGGGGTATGAGTAAACACACCCCCGAGCAAATGTGCAGCGCCTACCAAGATATAATTAACAACCCGCACCATCATGCCTATGTTATTGAGCAAAATAATGAGCTGCTTGCCTTAGTTGAGCTTTACAGCCCAAAGCACGACAAGCTACTCGCAGCTGCCTATGAGGTACTGCCAAACGATACCGGCATGCATATTTTACTTGCCCCAAATACACAGCCTAAACGCCATTTTAGTTTTGAAATAATGCAGTGCGTATTGCACAGTATTTTTACTCATAATGCCGATGCACGCGTAGTAGTAGAGCCCGATATTGCCAATAGTAAAATTCATACCTTAAATAAGCGTTTAGGCTTTGTGCATACTAAGCAAATAACCCTGGGTGATAAAAACGCCTACCTTGGGTTTTGTAATAAAGCTGCATTTGAAACGCATGTTAATTTACATCACAAAGCGCAAACGCCAATAAACACCGACTATGTAAAGTTTGACCACTGGCAGTGGGCTAACAGGCACTTACAAAGTAAAGCCATTAGCGAACTGGTACACGAGCGCTTATTGGTTGCAGAGCAAACCCCACAAGGTTTTAAAGTAAATATTGAAGGGGGTTATTTTATATTTAATGGCCGTGCTATGGCGCTTAACCACATAGATATAGACGAGCCAAGCTTATGCTTTTATAACCTTAACAACGAGCAAGTAGCGCTTGATGTACTGCACTTTTTTAGTGTGCAAGGCCCTGCACTGGGTTTAACTGGCGAGCGTTTAGCCACCTACCTTGAAGAGCTTAACGCCACTCTTGCGAGTGCCTGTTATAAACGCGAAAACAACACTCTTAGCGCAGCCGAACTTGCGCAATTAGGGCTGCAACAAATAGAGGCTGCAATGAGCGAAGGCCACCCTGCGTTTGTGGCTAATAATGGCCGAATTGGTTTTAGCAAAAGCGACTTTTTACGCTATGCGCCAGAGGTGGGTAAACCGTTTAAAGTGCTGTGGTTAGCGGCGCACAAAACAGTATGTGATTTTGCTTATAGTGAATACTTTAGTGATTACCCAAGCCATATTAGTGGCGAGCTTGATTTAACCACTCGTAATGCGTTTAACAAAGCGCTAAAAACGCAAAACCTAAACCCCGACGACTACCTATTTATGCCTGCCCACCCGTGGCAATACCAACATAAATTAAGTGTGGTGTTTGCCAACGAGTTTGCCAATAACCGCTTAGTGTATTTAGGTGAAGGCGACGATTTATATCAAGCGCAACAATCTATTCGCACCTTATATAACTGCTCACACCCGCATAAGCCGTATTTAAAAGTGGCGCTGTCTATTTTAAATATGGGTTTTATGCGCGGGCTTTCGCGCGCTTATATGGCGGTAACCCCGGCTATAAATGATTGGGTATTTAATAAAGTAAACTACGACCCCACGCTTAGCGCGTGCAATTTTACAGCACTTAGAGAGTACGCCACCTTAGGGTATGCGCATCATACCTTTGAGCAAAGCGCATTGGGCGATACACCGTATCGTAAAATGTTTGCCTGTTTATGGCGCGAGAACCCAAACCATAACTTACAAAATAATGAGCAGCTCACCACCATGGCCGCACTACTGCACCTAGATAACAACGGTAAAAGTATGGCAGGTGCATTAATAGATCAAAGTGGTTTAAGCACACATGCTTGGCTACAACACTATTTTAACGCCTATCTTATCCCGTTAGTGCATTGTTTTTATGCCCATAAATTAGTGTTTATGCCCCACGGCGAAAATCTCATTTTAAAGCTTAAAAATTCAGTCCCTGTTGGCGCTTACATGAAAGACATCGGCGAAGAAGTAGCGCTGCTTAATAGCACTGAACCTTTACCTGATGAGGTTTCGCGTATTCATATTGCTATGCCAAAAGAGCTTGAGTTACTGAGCATATTTACCGATGTGTTTGACTGCTTTTTTAGATACCTAGTGGCTATTTTAGTAAGAGAAGAGCGCATTACCGAGCACGACTTTTGGCACGGCGTTGCGCAAAGTGTTAAAGCGTATCAACAGGCTAACCCTGCCTTAAATGCGCGTTTTAAAGAGTATGACTTTTTTAGTGATGAATTTGCACACTCTTGCTTAAACCGCTTGCAGCTTGGCAATAATAAACAAATGGTTGATTTAACCGACCCAGCAGGCAGTTTACAGTTTGCCGGAAGTTTAAATAACCCAGTATCGGCAAAGCTGTATGGCTAAGTCTGTAACCCTTGCGCACTTTTTATTTTGCCCAAGTGAGCCAGCTACTGCGGCTCACCCAAGCTTAGATTTAGTGCGCACATTAGCGATTCATTGCAAGGCGCACTACCCACATGCGCCTGGGCAATTTATTAGTCGGCATTTATATTTGCAGCTTTGTTGGCAAACTATGTATGCCTATTGTTATTGGCATACTTCTAAACAAAATGCACATAACCCCACGCAATTACAGCTTAAAATTAATGGCGCTTATAGCCGAGGGTTTAACCTCAGCGGTGCGCCTATATTAAGTAAAGCTGAGCAAAACAATGCACTTATTGAGTTTATTAGCTGTGTAGGAAAGTGGATAAATACCGATTATGCGCTGGGAAAAAAAGAGCAAGGGCGCTTATTAATCGACACCCTTAACAGCGCATTTGAGCGCGCCCATAGCTTAAATTTAGCAAGCGCTGATCACACTACACATTGCCATCAGCAGCTACACAATTTAATCAGCAATCACTTTAATTTAAACACCCCATTTAAATTAACGGCCGGTCGCTTAACGTGCTGTCGTTGTTATTTAGCTGGTTACAGCAAATGCCAAACCTGCCCTAAAAAGGATATTAAAACCAATGAACACACGTCTTAAAACGATAGACCTTGCCCGAGGAGCGAGCGTTTTTATTATGATTTTGGTACACACCCTATGGATGTACTCGAGCACAACGCTTCAAAGTGAGAGCCTATTTGGCGCTGTTATTCATATACTTGGCAAAGGCACCGCCTCGTTTTTGGTGGCAATGGGGCTGTCTATGGCGCTTTCGCGCAGGCAAACCCCCATGTTATTAATTAAGCGTGGTATACAGCTTTTACTCCTTGCTTATTTAATGAATGCGGCAAAATTTTGGCTACCCATTGAAGTATTTAATACCATGCCCGAGGCATTTATAAATGCCTATGGCTGGCAAAGCCCGCTTAGTGCTGGGCAATTACAATTTATGGTGTTAACCGGTGATATTTTACAACTTGCTGGGGTGAGCTTAGTGCTGTTTGGTACGCTTAATATTGCCCGCTGGAAAACCACATGGATTGCATGTTTAGCCATGGCTATTGCAATTGTAAGCCAGTTTGTAAGGGGGCAGCAGTTTGCGCTTTCGCCTTACATTAGCGATTTGTTTTTTGCTAATAACTACCAAGTTTATTTTCCGGTATTTCCGTGGATAAGCGCTATATTAACCGGCTACGTACTTGGGCGTGTATATATAAATAGCCAACATAATGCTGCGTATTTATTTAATGTGTGTGCAAAGTTAGGGGCCGCATTATTAGTGATTGGTTCAGTGTGGTTATTTATTGATTTTAAAGGCCAGTTTGGTAACTTTTTTCACTTAAATGGCGGCGGTATTATTTATTTAGTGGGTTTAAATTTATGTGCATTAGCCTTAATAGAATATGCCATTGCCAATAAATTTAATGGCCCTATTACACGTGCCCTTTTATATGCGAGCAAACATGTAACGGCCCTTTACATTATTCAATGGGTGCTAATTTGCTGGCTTATGGGCGTGTTTGGTTATCATACACAGTCGTTTTGGCCAACGTTGTGCTTAATGGTACTTATGAGTTTATTAACCTTTGCAGTGCACAAAGTGTATTTGCAAGCTAAGCAAACCATACTCGCTATTAAGCAAAAGCCTAAGCGCGCAGCATAAATTAAAAACTTAGGTGTTATTCAGCTAAGTATTGGCCTTATAGCGCTTACTTTATGGTTGGTATTTAAAAATAAGGCGTGTGTAAGCGCCTATATGTCTAAGGTTTAAACACGCTAAAACCGAAAAGGCAGTACAGTAAATTAAAGCTGGCTGTACTGCCTTTTTAAAAAATTATTCCCCCGCTTTTATCGCCTCAATTACCGTGTGCATGCGCTTTGCCATTGGCCTGTTACGATGATGACACACATAAATATTTTCGCTGATTGGATTAGCTAAATGGTGCGTTTTTATAAGTGCTGGTTTATTAAATGCGCCCACCGCATAGGCAGGTAAAACAGTAAAACCTAGCCCTAAACTTGCTGGTTCGAGTATTAAACTTATTTGGTTAGAAAACCCCGTACGCTTAATTTGATCAACATGTTCAAACTCACTGTAGTTTTCGCTAAGTAATAGCTGCGCGTGGTGTTTTGCATCGGGGTGGCCAATAAAGCCAAGCTCACATAAAACCTCCCATGTTGGGTTCTTAATATGTGCTGGGGTTACTAATAATAAAGCTTCTTGACCAATTTTGTGGCTGGTAACTTCGCTAAGCGTGGGGGCTTGGGTTAAAAAGCCTATGTCGGCACTGTGGTTTGCCACCGCTTGCTCTACACTGGTATTAGGTGCAAAGCGATAATCAATATTAAGCTCGGTATGCTCAGCCTGTAATGCTAATAATTGGCTATAAAATTGTAGCCCACAACTACCAGGCGATTGTATTTTTACTAGGCCACTGTAAGGCGGGTCATCGTTTAATTGTTGTTCTAAAAATTGCCATTCTTTTAATAACAAGCTGCCTTGCTGATACAAATTTTGCCCATGCACGGTAAGGGTAAATTGTTTGCCGTGGCGCTCTAATAGCGCGCAGTTTACTTGCTGCTCTAGTTTTTTAATATGCTGACTTACGCCCGATTGGGTCATAAATAAGCGCTCGGCGGTTTGGGTAAAATGATTTACCTCAACCAACGTACAAAACGTGTTTAACCATGTCGGGTTTATCATTACAAAGCGTACTCAAAATGATGATTAATGATAATTTTACTTAATAAGTACGGGTTCGTAAACTAACTCCATCAACTAATCACAGTTAAAGAGGAAGCATTATGAGTCATACATATCCACGTAGTTTTTCGCACATTGGTATTTCAGTACCGGATGTTGAAAAAGCCGTAGAGTTTTACACTAAGGTGATGGGCTGGTACACCATAATGGAGCCTACCGTGATCACTGAAGATAACAGCCCCATTGGCGAAATGTGCACCGATGTATTTGGTCCAAATTGGGAAAAATTTAAAATAGCGCACCTTTCAACAGGCGACCGCATTGGTGTAGAAATTTTTGAATTTAAAGACCAAGAAAACCCTAAAGACAACTTTGAATACTGGAAAACCGGTATCTTCCATTTTTGTGTACAAGACCCAGATGTAGAAGGCTTAGCGGAGCGTATTGTTGCTGCAGGTGGTAAAAAACGTATGCCAGAGCCACGTTACTACTACCCTGGCGAAAAGCCGTACCGCATGATCTACATGGAAGACCCGTTTGGTAACATCCTTGAGATTTACAGCCACAGCTATGAGCTTATTTACAGCGCAGGCGCTTACTAAACTTAGCTAGTTTAAAAAAGTTTAGCTAAAAACAAAGGCCGTAGTATTTATTTACTGCGGCCTTTTTGTTTTAAATAGACTTGTAGATTATTAATTTGGCTAATATAGGGATTGTTACTGCTAAATAAGAAAACAATTAAAATTAAAATGACACCCATTTCAAATGCTTTTAATTAAGATATACATAAGCACAAAAATAGCAGTGACACTAAAAACGACACCAGTTAAAAAACCAGACTCCCCTTCCTTACACCACGTACCAAGTGAAAACTGTTTATTACATTCTTGCTTTAATTCAAAAACACTCATGTTCTTATTTGTTTTCAAACGATAGCCAGGAAGAAAAATCTCACCAACTCTAAGTGCACTAAAGAGATTAAGGCAAAACAAAATGACCAATAGAACCGATATTAAGCTAACCATTTTAGGTCCTTATAATCCAATAAAAATTTCAATAAATTTATCTACCTATTATTACAGTAATAAAATTTAATATAGTAGCCTTCATTGCATGTATCAGAAAGGTGGCTGTGACTATAAACTCAATTAAATGACACCCATCTTAAATTCTTCACAAAAATATAATTTACTTAAGATGACACTCACTTTAATTATTTCAAAAAATCGACTTAATTAAATGCCTAATTTAAAAACACGTAAGCTCAAGGCATATTAAAAGGTATATACTGCGGTTATTTTAAAAATGTGCTGCTATTTATGTAGTTAACTAAATTTAGGGCACGCTGAAACCAGCATTTAGGCTGTTTTTTAAATGAAAGAAGGGTTTTTTAGGCTAGTAGCTTTTCGCAATTACTAAAATTAACTCGTCGCTTTTTATTTAAATGCTCGCAGTAACTTACATGTGATTGCGGCTTACCTACAGCGCCATGAAATACGCGTGTAAAATCAGTAGTGAGTTTTAACCAATTCTCTGGCGATATGTTTACTCTTTCTAATAAAGGGAGCTGTGTGTTTTCAATAAAACCTGGTTTGTTATCGCGAATAATGCGCCCTGTGAGCTCAACTAATTCGAGGTAATATTTAAGCTCGAACGGTAAACCTTTTGGCATAAATTTACGGGGCTTACCTGCAAATTTTAAAAGTTGTTTGGGTTGCTTTGCATTTTTAGCGCCCTGAATACGCTTTTGCACGCTGGTGAAGTTTGAGCACTCGGGGGTTTTAGCTACTTTTGCTCTTATTGGGTTTAAATCAACGTAAGCCATGCAAGCTGCAAGGGCTGCTTCATCGAGAAGAGCTTGTGATTTAAATCGCCCTTCCCAAAATCGGCCAGTGCATTTATCTTCTTTATTTGCTTTACGAGCAATGTGTTCGTTTAAAACGCGCATAAACCAGCTAATGCTAGATAACCTTTCTCTGTATTGAATAATAGTTTGGCTTAAAAAGTATCGCTCTGTATTGCTAAGCGCCTCACCTTGTAAAAATTTTTGTGTAAGGGGTGTGCCTTTACAAAGCTTATGCCAGCGCAGCACTATGGCTTTGTCATTTAATCTATTTGCTTTTTTATCATCAACATAAAGCACAACATGGGTGTGATTGCTCATAACTGCGTAAGCACATATATCAATACAAAATATTTTAGCGAGACTAAATAGTTTTTGTTCTACCCAGCCCCTTCGATGTTCGTAGGATTTACCCGTTAATGAATCCTCGCCGCATAGATAGGCATGGCGTACACAGCGCGAAATACAGTGATAATATTTTGTATCTGCCAAACTGATTTGGCGTTTTCTTGCAATAGCCATGTAGCACCTAGCTTTTGATGAACCAATTAAAAAAGTAGATGCTTATTGCGTAAAGTGCAAAAATAAAGTTGGGTGTCATTGTAAAAAGTAAAGTTTCACTCGGGATTTTTTTCATATTTAGTTAAGCTTTAGCTTAGTTAAACATAATCATTAGCCTTAATTTAGGAGTTTACGTGTTAGAAGCGTTATTTGTATATGGCACCTTGTGCCCAGGGCATCCGAACGAACATATTCTTGCCAATATTGGCGGTACGTTTGAGCAAGGCAGTGTGGTTGGCAATTTAATTAACGAGGGCTGGGGCGCCAAAATGGGCTTTCCTGCACTGGTATTAGACGAAACAGGCCAAGAGATAAAAGGCTATGTGTTTAGCTCAACTAATTTAAAAGATCACTGGCATGTGCTCGATGAATTTGAAGGCGATGCGTACTCACGCATTTTAACGCAAATAAAATTGTTAAACGGCGAATACGTTCAGGCAAATGTATATGCTCTTAACGTTAAGTAATTTATATAGCAGCGCTTTTTAAGCTAAAGCGCTGCTATAATTTTTTAATTAACTGAAAAATCGCGAGTTTCTAAATAGCTTGGTACGCTTTTAAAACAGGCCTTTAGCTTACTTGCAAGCGTTGTGGTTACTGGCGCATCACATTTTAACTGGCCATTATATTTTCCGTTAGTTAGTGCTACTAAACTGAGTGAGTCATAGCTTGGTTTACTTTGTATTTTATGAATTACCACCCCCTGCTCTGATGAAACCTTTATTAAATCAAACTCTTCTTTTTCAGGTTGTGTTATAG
>NZ_DCYU01000043.1:6169-19096 GCF_002331165.1 Pseudoalteromonas sp. UBA2102 | reverse complement strand
ATCTTTTTTACATATAACGGATTTTTAAAGGTCAGCTTTGTCGAAAACAAAGCCGTACCTCCGCGCTCAAAATGGCCATTAAACACAGTAGTATTTAAAGTGGGTGTCAGCTTATTTATTAATAAATTTAAATCAAATTTGGTTGGTAAAATGGTGATCTGACTTTGTTTTTTTAGTGACTCGTTCAGTGCTTTTTTGATTGTTTTAAGATGGGTGTCATTGGTAGTTACTTCATACACTATTTGGTAGTTGTGTGGGGGGGCGTATAAAGGCATGTGGCTGGCAAGTACTTTATCGCCGGCTAATATAAGCGCCATGCCATGAAAGCCCACATAGCTGTGGGCTTTATGTGTGTTGTGTGCCTTGTGCTGAGGGCCGCTTGCTAGTGCTGCGCTCGAGAATAAAATAAAAGGTAGCAGTATGTGTTTCATGTTAATGCTCAAAAATAAATATAGCGCCACTATAAGCTGATTTATATATATAAATAATCGATAATAAGTTGTTAGTTGTTTCCTTTTAATCAACAGGGTTTGGCGCTATGCATTTAGATGACATTGAAAAAGTAATTCATATGGCGGGTTCGCAAAATCTGCACACAACCGCTAAGCATTTTAATATTACCCCAGGAGCGCTGTCTAAAACGCTAAAAAAGGTTGAGGCAAACTTAGCCACGGAGCTGTTTAATCGTGTGGGCAAAACCTTAGTACTTAATGATAAAGGCAAAGAGTTTGTTAAGCACAGTAGTGATTTAGTTCATAATTACCAGCAGCTTACTAGCCGCTTTAAAAGCGATAACCATAAATTTAATGCAGTTATTGCAGGCCCTGCAATTTTACTTAAAAGTGGCTTAAAAAAGTTACTTACCCCTCTTAGCAACCTGCCCTGTTCGGTACGTATTAATAATGTATTTGAAGGTGAAGCCATAAGCCAAGTTGCATCAGGCGCGGCGCATATTGCGCTAGTAACTCGCGAGGCATTAAATAATAGCTCACATACTAATTTAGTGGCGGTTGATGTATTTAATACTGGGTTTAGTGTGGCTGCGCATGCTTCGCATCAGCTAGTACGAAAAGGTGTAACAACGCTTAATAAAAACCAATTACTGCAGGCGGCTTTTGCATGCCCTTTGTTTTCACCCCTGTGCGGCCTTGAGCAAGGAGTAGGCTCCGACGGCTGGCAAGATGATATTGCACCGCGCAATATTGTATTTAGATGTAGCGATTACAGTGCATTAATAGAGGTGGTTCAAAGTGGCTTGGCGTTGGCGTATTTACCTAACTATGTAATTGACGATTTAGGGCTTACAAAATTAACTGTAAAGGGGGTTAACAGTCACTACTGTGAAAGCATTGTAATGATATACAAACCATCAAAGGCCGATGGTTGGCTTAATAAACTCATGAATTCTTTATAAAAAAGGGCTTGAAAATATAAAGCGCCTTAACCACTACATTAAGACGCTTTAGGATGAAAACTTTAATTTGCTAGCTATTAAAAATTATACGCTAACGACATTTTAAATTGAGTTGGCGCACCTGGGTAAACCCATAAAGCGTTGTAGCTACTTTCGGCGTAATCTTCATCAAAAATGTTATTAACACTCACATTAAGCTCTGTTTGCTCGGTTAAGTTAACGTTGCCAAACACGCCAACTAATTGGTAGCTCGGTAGCCTAAAACTTAAATCGGCGGCATCACCTAAACGGCTGCTGGTGTATTGGTAACTTGCACCAAACTCAAGCTCTTTGCCCATTAATGCAGTTTGGTGGCTAAGCGTAAGGTTTAAGTTATTTTTTGGTACATTAACCAGCGGGCTGCCTTTTTCAATTGGCACGCCCCAATCGGCATTAATAATGTCGTTTGCTGTGGTGGCATCTATATAGGCGTACGATAAGTTAAACGCCGTTGCATCAGTAATATAGGTATTTAAATCAAGCTCAAACCCTTTACTATCGGCTTTACCAATAGGCGCTGAAAAACCAACGTTTACAGGGTCTGCCACTAACATATTACTTTTAGACGCATCAAAAAATGCCACAGTACCGTTTATGCCTAAGTATTCAAACTTAGCGCCAACCTCAAACGAGTCACTGTATTCAAAGCCAAAGGGGTCGCCGCTTGCATCAGTGCCGCTTAGTGGCAAAAAGCCTTCTGAGTAACTGCTGTAAAAAGTGAGTGCGTTATTTAGCTCGTACACTACGCCAACACGAGGGCTTACTTGGCTTTCAGAGCTGGTTGAAAACACGCCGCTGTTGGTTTCTAAAATATCTTGGTCAACACTGTCAAACCTTAGGCCCACTAATAGCTTAAATTTGTCGGTAATATCCATTTGGTCTTGAACATAAATACCGTACGCCTTTTGCTCTTCGTCGTTTTCGTAAAGCAGGCTTACTGCTGGGCGTTCTACATCGTAATTTGGCTCAAAAATATCAACGGTATAAGTGCCGTTACCGCCTCGATAGCGAGAAAGCGCTGTACGTAAATCGTACTTGTATGCATCGGCACCTATTAATAAATGGTGCGTAATACCGGCTGTGTCTACACTGCCGCTTAGCTCAAACTTTACACTTAAATCTTCTACTTCGTAGTCGCGATAGCGCTGCTGGCGAGTAAGTGTTCGGCCATCGTCAAATAACGATTGGCGCGATGGCGAAAGCTCAGCATCTGACGAAAAACCCGTTAACGTAGAGCTGCGGTAGTTTGCACCGGCCACTAACGACCATTCATCGTTAATATCGTGATTTAAAGTAATTTGGTGCCCGCGCGAATACACCTGCGTGTCGCCATCGTTAGGGTTACCTAAATAACGTGAGCTTGGTACGGTGTCAAAATCGTTATCGAGTACGACAACACCACGGTCAAATAACTGCGCTAAATCTACGTATTCAAACTCATAAGTCACACTGGTTGATGCGTTTATTTGATGATAAATAGACGGCGTAATTACCTTTTTATTGGTGTACACCTCATCGCGGTAGCTGTCGCTATCTTGCCACGCGCCATTTATTCTAAACGCGGTGGTATCGTTAATGCCGTTTGTGTAATCGCCTTCAACGCGATTAAAACTGTCGCTGCCTAAGCTTAGTTTTAGCTCACCTTGCGGCTCAAACTGTGGCTTTTTAGTCACAATATTTACAGTACCGCCGGGCTCTGAGCGCCCATAAAGTGCTGAGCCAGGGCCTTTTAGTACTTCAATGTAATCAATGTTAGATACATCACGCGGGCCGCTAAAACCACGCCCACCGCTAAAGCCATTAATTAAATAGCCCGATGGCATGTTTTCGTTACCCGAAAGGCCCCGAATAGAAAAGCTATCCCATAATGCGCCACTGTTATTTTTGCGCGAAATACTGGCCGAAAAATCGAGCGCGTCTTGTAATTTAGTAATGCCTTTTTGATCAAGCGCAGCACTACTAACACTTACAATAGATTGCGGCATTTGCTTTTGAGGAATATCGCCACGGTATGCTTGTTTATAAGTAACCGATATTTTTTCAATTTCGTCGTTTTGCTCTTGCGCCACTGTTTGCGCACTTATGCCTAAGCAGGCTAAATAAACTAAAGAATACTTCATGATAATAGGGAAATCGAAGGTGTTATATTATAACAACAAGTTTAACATGTGTTACTTTATAACAAAACAACTTTTTAAAAAATCACAGAGCGATTAATTAATGCACTAGCGACTGCCCTGTCATCACGTTAGTATGGAGATCTCTTTAGGTTACATAACGATAATTACATGAGTATAAAAACAAACGCGTTAATCTATTTTTTAGCCTTTTGCAGTGGCTTTTGCATTATGGGTATTGAGCTATTAGGCGGGCGTATTTTAGCGCCTTTTTTTGGCAGTAGTGTACACATTTGGGGCAGCATAATTACCGTATTTATGCTTAGCCTTTCTTTTGGGTATTTACTCGGCGGTAAGCTAAGTACTAAAAATGCATCGCTTACAAAATATGGCTTAATATTTTTAACTGCCAGTATTATGGTGGTGCCTATTGCGCTTTTTTCGCAGCCAATAATGGAGTTTATTTTTACCCACATTGAAGATACACGCTACGGCTCGTTACTTGCCTCTACGGCGTTGTTTTTTATTCCTACCGTTATTTTAGGCATGATCTCGCCTTACTCGGTGCGTTTATTAGTCACCGACAGCCATAAAAGTGGCCAAGTTGCGGGTATTTTATATTTTGTAAGCACGTTGGGCAGCGCCTTAGGGACTATTATTACCTCGTTTTACTTTGTACTGGCGTTTGATGTAAACACCATTATAAGTGCCTTTGCGTTAACCTTGGGCCTGTTAGGTGTGCTGGCAATTACTGTTAATAGCCTTGCTGGTAATAAGGAGCTTGCTCATGCGTAACTGTTTATTATTTTTAGCGGTACTGTTTTCGGTTGCGGCGCACAGTAATGTAGTGCACGAGGAGCGTTCTTTATATCGCAATATTATTGTTGATGAAACACGTGACCTACGCTGCTTAAAATTTAATACAAAAAGTAGCCAAACCAGCCAAAGCTGTATGTACAAAAACAACCCCGACAAACTGGTTTTTAACTACACAAAACTTACGTTTGCCAGCCTTTTAGTAACCGACAACCCTAAAAATGTGCTTATTATTGGCCTAGGTGGCGGTACGCTTTCTAATGTCATTCATGCGCTTTACCCTGCAGCTAAAATTCATAATGTTGAAATAGATCCCGCCGTTTTAAAAGTAGCCCGTAACTATTTTAACTTTATAGAAAACGATGCGGTCACCTCAAGCGTGCAAGACGGGCGTATATTTATAAAGCGCGCAGCCATTAAAAAGCAAAAGTACGATTGGATTATTCTTGATGCATTTAACGGCGATTATATTCCTGAGCACTTACTCACCAAAGAGTTTTTTGAAGAGGTAAAAAGCGTATTGGCCGAGGGCGGTGTAATTGCCGCTAATACGTTTTCGAGCAGTAAATTATACGAACATGAGTCGGCAACTTACCACGCCGTGTTTGGCGATTTTATTAACGTAAGCCGTGCTAATCGCTCTAACCGTATTATTTTAGCGGGTGTAAACTCTATGCCTACTGAGGCGCAAATTAATCAGCGTATTAAAGCACTTAACCCGCGTTTAAAAAAATACGATGTAGATTTAAAAGCAATTAGTACTTACATGCAAAGTACCAAAAACAAGCAAGATTGGCCTGCCAATACAAAAGTGCTTACCGATCAGTACTCCCCTGCTAACCTCCTTAATTTTTAAATCCACAAATTTATGTAGCCCCAGCTTTGGGGCTTTTTTATTTGCAACCCCTCTCAATATTTACTTAGCACGCTAACTAATGCTAAAATACTTAGCATGCTAACTAATTTGAGGTGGTTATGACTACTCAAAAACCTTTTCACGAAACGCTCGATTTAACCATTATTGGTAACATGGGGCGGGTTCATAGGCTGTGCCGCGAGGCCATCACTTTAGCTGTAGAACCTTTAGGGCTTACGCAATCGCGCTGGACGGCGCTAACCCATATAAATATGTTGGGCGAAGGCATAACACAGCTTGAGCTTGCGCAGAGTTTAGGAATAGAAATGCCCTCGCTTACTCGCACATTAAAGCAATTAGAAGAGCAGCTTTTAATTACCCGTAAAGTTGATGAGCACGATAAACGCAGTAAAAAAATTTACTTTACCGAGCAAGGTGGCGCAATTTTACAGTCGCTAAACGAAAAACTCATTGATATTAAAAGCCAGCTATACAGCGGGCTAAGCACACAGCAACTCGATGCGCTTGCTTATGGCATCGTCAATATGGAAAAAAACGCACTAAACTGTATTAAAAATCAAAGTAAAGAGTAAGAGACACAATGACACCAGATCAAAAATTTACTCGTTATGTAAGGCTTTCGTTAGCGGGTTTTGTTGTTATATTTATTTACTATTTAATTGCCGACATGTTTATGCCGGTAACGCCGCAAGCGCGGGTTTATCATCCTGTGGTGCAAATTGCCCCGCAAATAAGTGGCCGTGTTACTAAGGTATTGGTTAACAATAATCAAACCGTAAAAGCTGGCGATGTATTGTTTGAAATAGACTCAGGCCCTTATAAATTAGCGCTAGAGCAGGCACAGCTCGCCCTTGACGACGCCAAATTACAAAACAAACGTTTAGATACCAATGTAAAAGCACTGGAGGCGCAAATTTCGGCGGCCAAGGCAAAGCTGCACGAACAGCAATTACTAAATAACCGTGGCGAAGCATTATTTAAGCAGCGCTCTATTTCAGAGCAAGAGCTTGAAAGTATTAAAGCTAACTTTGAAGCAAGTAAATCAGATGTCGCCTCATTAGAAGCGCAATTGGCAGAAGCCGTACTTGCCCGAGGCGAAAGCGGCGCGCAAAACTTAGCGCTTCGCCATGCTGCAAACCAATTAGCACAAGCCGAGCTTAACTTATCGTACACCCAAGTGCGTGCGCTAAGCGCTGGTGTGGTTTCTAACTTACAACTACTTGATGGCGCATATGCGGTAACGGGTAGCCCGCTTTTAGCTATTGTGGCTAATAAGGCCGACCTTGTTGCCGATTTTAGAGAAAAATCATTACTAAATATGAAACCAGGTAGTTTGGCGCAAGTGGTATTTGATAGCCGCCCAGGTGAGGTTTACAACGCGCATATAAGCACGTTTGAGGCAGGCGTAAGCGATGGCCAACTCAGTGCAAATGGCTCGCTTAGTAGTACCGAAACTAGTAATCGTTGGGTGCGCGATGCTCAGCGCCAGCGTATTCATTTAGTGATGCCAGATAACGCTAAATTAATTGCTAATATGCCAAGTGGTGCCCGTGCCACTGTGCAACTATTGCCAGAGTCAACAATTGGGCAATGGTTAGCGTCGGCTCAAATTAGGTTTATTAGCTGGCTACACTACATTTATTAATGGAGGCCGTATGACTCAAGCTGTTAGCCAAGCACCGCAATTAGACTCAAACGGTTTACGCCAAGCGCTGCGCATAGCCGGTGGTTGCACCATAGGGTTTACTATTAGTAAATTAATGAACTGGCCATACGGTATATTTTTTACTGTTTACCCTATGTTGCTACTTGGTTTAGTGCCGGTGTTAAATAAAAGCATTGTGCGCCAGTTTTTAGCCAGTGCCGCCATTAGTATTCCAATGGTTTTAATTATGCAGGGCTTGTTTTCGCACCTTCCGGTACTGATGACCATTATCGTATTTTTAGCGTTTTGCTTTTTGTTTTATCAAATGAGCTCAGGTGCGGCTTTTTTATTTGGCGCACTAGGCGTGGTTGGGTTGTCGATTCAACTGCACTTTTCAAGCTATGTAACCGGTACAAGTAGTGTATACCCGCTTATTTTAAGTAATGGTTTGGCTACTGTTCTCTCTATTGTTATAGCGTTTGTTATGCATGGTGTTTTTCCTGATGTAACCGCGCGTGCCGTGAGGGCGGTACCCGCTAAAGCCAAAGAAAGCATTCGCCATGAGGTATTATTATGTGCAACGGTTGCTACGCTTTCGTTTGTGGCGTTTCAAGTCCTCGATTTACAAGATTCAATATCGGCGCAAGCCTCATCGGTATTAATTTTGTTTTCGCTGTGCTGGAAAGCCGCAGGTATGGCCGGTTGGCAGCGCGCTATTGGTACATTAATTGGCTGTAATGCTGCGTTGTTGGCGCAAGTGTTATTGTATAATCACTCTGACTTTTTATTGTTTCCGGTGCTTATACTGTGGACGTTATCGTTTGTATTTAGCCGTTTTCATATTATTGGTGGCGGCGCACCGGGCATTGGATTTGGTGTGTTAACCACGTTTGGTATTTTGTTTGGCAACTCACTAGGCCCCGGGCAAGACCTTGTTTATAGTGCCATGTATCGCTTTAGCTCTGTTGCGGTGGCTATTGTGGCCAGTTTATCTGCGGTGTATGTAATGCACCATATATTAAATCGCTTTAGTGCCACCCGCCATCATACCTACGAATAACCCACTTACGCCTACGGTTAACTATTAGCTGTAGGCGTAAATTAAGCATACTTTACTGTAAAGCCTTATAAACTTAATGAGTTATAACTTAATGTTACCGCGCAGAGCTTTGGTTTGCCCATGTTTGGTTTTTTTATCCATGCGCTTGCGCTGCGAGTTACGGCTTGGCTTGGTTGCGCGGCGGGCTTTGTTTACCTTGGTTGCACTTAAAATTAAATCTTTTAAACGTTTTAGTGCATCTTCTCGGTTAAGCTCTTGGGTGCGAAAGCTTTGGGCTTTAATTACCACCACGCCTTCTTTGGTGATCCGAGAGTCGTTTAGCTTTAATAAACGTTCTTTGTAAAAATCGGGTAACTTTGAGCGGTTAATATCAAAGCGTAAATGAATGGCGCTGGCTACTTTGTTAACGTTTTGGCCACCGGCACCTTGCGAACGTATAGCAGTTAGCTCTAGTTCCCATTCATCTATAGTGACAGTATTTGAAATAGTTAACATTACGTTCAGCTCTTATCGACAAAAATGCAGTATAACATTTGTAACTATATTTGTGCTGAATCAGCTTAAGTTATAGAACTTTAAAGTATTTATACTACTTTATAGCCTAAATACACCTAATACTTTAGTTATGTATTGGCAAGCGCTTACATTTAGTTTTTAATGGCTTTAATTAAATAATAGGAAACGCCCAATGAAAAAAATAATTTTATCACTTAGCTTATTAGCAATGAGTTTTTCAAGCCTTGCTGAAGATATTAGCGAAGGCCAATTACAAAGCTACATGAAAGCACTGCCGGCTGTTTCTAGCTGGGCTAGCAGCCAAGATTCGTTAAAAAACCTAGATTTAGCAAGCATGCTAGGTGGCTCTGCAGATCAAAATGTTGAAGAGCAAAGCTCTCTTGCTAATAGCGCATTAAGCATGATTAAAGAGCAAGGCTTATATAAAAGCTTTGCCGATATTACTAACCGTTACGGTTTTTCGCCTGAAGAATTAGTATCTGTTGGCTCAGAAGTATCTATGGCTTACATCGAAAACCTTAAATCGGGTCTTTCAGCAGAAAACCAAGAAACAGCAAATAAAGTAATGGGCGGCCTGCAAAGCCTTAAAAGTGCTAAAAGCAGTGACGCTAGCTCGTTAATGGGCTCGTTTGGTAAGGCTTCAAGCGCGGCTGAAGAATCTACAGACCCACTAGTAAGCGAAAACAACCTTGAGCTTGTGAGCGAGTACATGCCACAGCTGCAAAAGATTTTTGCACTACTATAATTTTACAAATAACCTAAACGTAGGTTAAGTATACACGTACATAAAAGGTGGCATTTGCCACCTTTTTTAATGCCTAAAATTTAAAAACCTTACGACATTTTACGAATTGTACTCAGCGGTGCTATTCGTAAAATCCAATGCAGGAATGCCCACGGCCAGCTTGGCACAAAGCTGTTGGCTTTTTCTTTATTTATTGCTTTTACCAGTGCTTTGCAGCCAGTTTCGGTATCAACAATAAACGGCACTGTTTTTACTTTTTCGTTTATTTCGCTTCTTATAAAACCTGGGTGTACGCAGCTTACTTTTATAGGCGTGTGCATTACATCTATGCGTATGCCTTCACTTAATGAGGTAATAGCCGCTTTAGTGGCGGCGTAAACGGTCATGGCGCGCCTAAAACCACGTACAGCACTAATAGATGAAATAGTCACTAAATGACCATGGTTTTGCGCTCTAAAAATTTCCATTGCGGCCTCAGCTTGTGCAAGTGCGGCCACAAAGTTAGTTTGTGCGGTTTGTTTGTTGGCATTAAAATAACCCGTACCAATAGAAGCCCCCTTGCCCATACCAGCATTTATAATCACTCTATCAAGGCCGTTAAGTTCTTCTTTAAAGGCGTTAAATACGCTAAATACTTGCTCGTGGTCGTTAACATCAAGCACTTTTATGCTAATGGTTATATTTGGGTTTATTTGTTCAAGCTCACTTTTTAGCTGCTCTAATAGCTCAAAGCGCCGAGCACATAAGGCAAGATTACAACCTTGTTTTGCAAACTCTTTTGCCATGCCTTTGCCTAAGCCTGAACTTGCACCTGTTATTAGTATGTTTTTGCGCATAATTAGATCCTTAGGTGTATGTAATTAATTTTTGTTGTGGGTGGCACTCTAAAAAGTGATGCTCGTTTAAACTACTTATCGTTAATTTTTGATTTTTTCCTTTGCCGCGCGCCACTACTTTGGTTACGCCTGCGTTTACTAAGCTCCAATTAATATCAATAAAGCGCTCGAGCTTTAGCCCCATTAAATGGCTGGTTATAATGCTAATAGGCCCGCCAGAGGTATAAATAAGTACCTTTTTACCGTGGTTTTCATTGGCTATTTGTTCAAGCGCGCCAAGTACACGCGCAGTAAATGCATTAAAGCTTTCGTTATATTGAGTGCTGTCGGGATTGAGTACCCATTGCTGTATGGCGCTAATAAATACCGTTTTAAAGTATTCCATAGGCTCGGCTTGCTTGCTAAGTGCCGCGCGAACTTGGCTTGGGGTGGCAAGCTGTGGGTTATAAACCGCTAAAATATGTTCGTGATCGTACTCGTTTAATCGCGCATCGTTTATTACCACTGGCGTATTATTAGCACTTGCTAAACTCAGCTCTGCGGTTTGATTATGGCGCAGCATACTGCCTGCAAATACAGCATCGGGCTTAAGCTGCTTTTGTGCTAAATATTCACCCAGTAGTGTGGCTTGCTGTTGCCCTTTTGTTGAGAGCGTATCGTAATTATCAGCAGAAAAACTGGCCTGCCCGTGCCGTACTAAATATAAAATGCACATTAGACTTTACCTTGGTTGTTAATGGCTTTTTTACAGCGCCATAAAAGGTAATGTACAAACACCCAAAAGTGTTTAAAGGCTGGGTTTTTAGTTTGCCCATGGTGATAGCGGTAATAAATTTGCTGCACAATGCCGGCAAGTCTAAATAGCCCGTACACTTCGTAAAAGGTAAAGTCATCTACGGTTATATTCATTTTTTTACAGTAGTAGGCCACTACTTCTTTGCGCGTTAGCATACCCTCTAAGTGAGTGGGTTGACGGCGCGTGGCTTGGGCTAAAAAGTCATCTCCTGGCTCTACCCAGTAAGCCAATGTATTGCCCAAATCCATAAGTGGGTCGCCAAGTGTGGCAAGTTCCCAATCTAAAATACCCAGTACGTTGGTGTAGTCGTTTGCATCAAGCACAACGTTATCAAACCTAAAATCGTTATGTGTTATGCAAATACGCTCGTTACTTGGCATGTTGTTTTCGAGCCATTTAATGACTTTTTTACCGCTGGGTACATTCCAAGTTTTGGCTTTAGTAAAGCGCTCGCTCCAGCCGCTAATTTGACGCTGGGTGTAGCCTTCGCCTTTGCCTAAATGGCTTAAATTGGCCTGTTTGTAATCTACTTTGTGTAATTCTACTAGGCAGTCGAGTACGTTTTCGCACAGCTTTTTGGTGCGCTCGGGCGTGGGGGTTAATCCGCGTGGTAAATTTTTACGCGGAATTATCCCCGTAAGCTTTTCCATAACGTAAAAGTCGGTGCCGAGTATGTTTTCATCGTCGCAAAACGCCTCCATATTTGGCAGATAGCTGTAAACTGGTTTTAGCGCTTGCTGCAGCTTATATTCACGGGCCATATCGTGTGCGCCTTTGGCTTTGGTGCCTTTGGGAGCACGGCGTAATATAAGCGATTGCTCTGGGTACTCTAGGCAGTAGGTCCAGTTTGATGCCCCCCCTGCGTATTGAGTAACACTTGGCTCACCAGTTAACTGTGTAAGGTGCTGTTTAAGCCAGGCATCTACTTTTTGTGTGTCGAGCTCTTCGCCTTGGCGTACGTTTTTGGCTTGATCTAATAATTGTGTGTTCATTGCTAGCCTTTATTATTTTGATTTTAAACGTTGCATAGAGCGTGTTTTTTTCAGCATGCTTTTAATGTACCACTCAATGGGGAGTAGTTTTTTCATTAAAAAGGCCTGTTTACCTAATTTATGGGTCAAAATTAAAAATGGGCGCTTAAGCGACTGCTGATAAATAATATCGGCAACTTGCTCTGCGTTTATGGGGGAGCGCTCAAAGGCACGGTTAAGCATGGTTTTCATGGCCGGCTCGCTGGTGCGCATGGATTCATCAAGATTGGTTTTAAAAAAGCTCGGGCACACAACACTTACATCTATATTATCGTGGGCGAGTTCGAGCTTTAGGGTTTCGCTAAAGCCTATAACCGCCGCTTTTACAGCGTTATAACTGCTCATAAACGGAATAGGGGTAAGCCCTGCTTGTGAGGCTATATTAATAAAGTAGCCACCGCCTTGTTGCACAAAGGCGGGGTAAAACGCTTGGCACACCCGCACCATAGAGAGCAAATTAATATCCATAATCCACTGCCATTGCTCAAGCGATTCGCCCTCAAGCGAGCCGCCCGTGGCAACGCCTGCGTTATTTATAACAATATCTACGCCCTGCCACTTGGTCTGGATAATATCGTAAAGCCCCTTTACATCTGCTTGCTTGGTTACATCGCAGGCGTAAAAAAAGGCATCGCTTTTTAGTGCTTGCAGCTCACTAATGGTTATGGCTGCACGCTCGGCGTTTATATCGGCAATACAAATTTGTAAGTTAGCGCCCAAATTACTTGCGTAACTCAGGGCTAACGCTTTACCCAGCCCTGTTGCTCCACCTGTTATTATTAGTCGTGTTTTCATGGTGTTGCCTTAGCGGTATTTGTTAAGTTCGAGGCGCGAAACCATGCCCATATGTACTTCGTCTGGGCCATCTGCAAGGCGTAAAATACGCCCCATTGCATTAAACGAGGCAATAGGAAAGTCGCTCGACACTCCAGCGCCACCAAACACTTGTATTGTCATATCTGAGACCATTTGCAGCATATTAGGCACTACTACTTTTATGCTCGATATTTCGGTCATGGCGTGTTTAACGCCTTG
>NZ_DCYU01000043.1:3998-5770 GCF_002331165.1 Pseudoalteromonas sp. UBA2102 | reverse complement strand
ACGCGTTCTAAATTACCGCCTAATTTAAGTAAGGGTTTACCAAAAGCGCTGCGCGACAGCCCGCGTTTAATCATGAGCTCTAAACAGCGCTCTGCTGCGCCAATTGCGCGCATACAATGATGAATTCGCCCAGGCCCCAAGCGCCCTTGTGCAATGGCAAAGCCTTTGCCTAACCCTAAAATAAGATTTTGTTTTGGTACGCGTACGTTATTAAATTCCATTTCGCCGTGGCCGTAGGGGGCATCAAAATCGCCACAGGCACTTAGCATACGCTTAATGTTTACACCGGGTGTGTTTAGCGGCACAAGTACCATTGAATGCTGGCTGTGTTTATCGTTTTCGGGATTAGAAAGCCCCATAAAAATAGCCACCTGGGCATTAGGATGACCAAGGCCGGTGGTCCACCATTTTTTGCCATTTAAAATAAGCTCGTCGCCATCAACATCTATGGTTGCTTGCATGTTTGTCGCATCTGATGAAGCGACATCGGGTTCGGTCATGGCAAATACTGAGCGAATATCGCCATTTAATAATGGGGTTAACCACTGCTGTTTTTGCTCATCATTTGCAAAATGATAAAGCACTTCCATATTGCCGGTGTCGGGGGCATTACAATTAAATATTTCTGAGGCAAATAAACATTTACCCATTTGCTCTGCAATAGGGGCGTACTCTAAGCAGGTTAAGCCTTGTGCTAGTTCTGCATCGGGTAAAAATAAGTTCCACAGGCCCGCGGCTTTTGCTTTAGTTTTTAATGGCTTAATGTGCTCACTTAGTTGCCAAGTGGTCCAATCGTTTGAATTATTTTTAGCATGGTTATGCGCAACTACTGCATGCTCAATAGGCAATACGTGCTCATCCATAAAGGCGGTTACACGCTTTAGGTAGTCTTGGCTTTTTTGGCTTGGCTCAAAGTTCATTAGGGTTGCCTGTTTATTTTTTAGTTAACCCAGCATAAAACATTCGCCCCAATGAATTAAATGAAATATATTACCAGTTAAGTGTGAATTACATTCATAGTTTGAGTGGGTAATAATGATTGAAGCTAAAAATATTCAGCAGTTAGATTTAAATTTACTTAAAATATTTGAATGCCTATACCGTGAAAAAAACATGAGCGAAACCGCAAAGGTGCTGTACATAACGCCCTCAGCAGTTAGCCATGCTATAAAACGTTTGCGCAGTGTAT
This sequence comes from Pseudoalteromonas sp. UBA2102, assembly GCF_002331165.1. NCBI lineage: Bacteria > Pseudomonadati > Pseudomonadota > Gammaproteobacteria > Alteromonadales > Pseudoalteromonadaceae > Pseudoalteromonas > Pseudoalteromonas sp. UBA2102. The sequence goes on along the minus strand of NZ_DCYU01000043.1, from coordinate 4,581 downwards.
TAAACGATCCGTTATTTGAGCGTCAAGGGCAATTAATGCTCCCCACCCCTGCGTGCCAACGTATGGCACCCGAGCTAATAGATTTACTCGAAAAATTACGCCAAGTGCTACAAGCCTGCGGTGACTTTAATTTAGCGACCACTGCGCAAACTTTTAAAATAGCTCTGCACGATGCAATAGAGCCTATTGTTTTGCCTAAATTGCAACTTGCACTGGCAAAACATGCTCCCAATGCAAGCTTAGCGAGCGTAAAATTAAGCCGTGAAGATATGCATAAGCAATTAGCTAATCATCAAATAGATATGGCAATTGATGTAGCACGGCCAATAAAAGCGCCCATTAGCCACGCTGTTCTCTCAAGTGATCACTTTTGTGTACTCATGAAAAAAAACCACCCGCTTAAAAACCAACTCAATATAGACAATTATTTAGTGGCTAAGCATGTTGCGGTATCTAACCGAGCAACCGGTACTGTTATTGAAGATATTGCGTTATTGCAATTGAGTTTTAATAGGCAGGTGGCTATACGTTGTCAAAATTATTTTGCCGCGAAAGAGGTAATAAAAGACGCGCCATTTTTACT
>NZ_DCYU01000043.1:0-3615 GCF_002331165.1 Pseudoalteromonas sp. UBA2102 | reverse complement strand
CCCACCACTATGCCTGCTATTTATCAGCATTTATATTGGCATCAAAGTACTGATAAAGACGACGCTTTAATATGGTTACGTGGGCAAGTGCAGCATATTTTTAAACGTTAATAGCTATAAAAAAAGCGCCAAACTTAGTGAACTAAATTTGGCGCTTCGCGTTGTTTTTTTTAAGCGTTTACAAGGCGTTTGTTTTTAAACTTAAGCCCAGCAATTAATAACAGTGGCCCAATAAACATGGCAAGGCCATATACACCGCCTGTTACTGCGTATTCGGGCTTATTTAAAAAGCTTATAGCAATTAAAATAGCCAGCGATGCGTTTTGAATACCCACCTCAATCCCAAGTGTTAGTGAATCGGTCAGGTTAAGGTTTGAAAGCTTAGCTATGAGCAAGCCAATGACCATTGAGCCAATATTTAATGCAAGGCAGGCCCAAAATACAGCATCAAACGAGCTTACCAGTAATGCGCGTTCTTTTATTACTAACGCGGCTATCATGGCGAGCATAAAAAATAACGAAAAACGCCTAAAAAACGGCTCACTTTTAATCGCAAATTCGCTTTTAAAATGGCGCAGGCTTATCCCTATGGCTACAGGCACTAAAGTGATTACAAATAGCCCAAGTGATGTGGTTAATATAGAAAAATTAGCATCGTCTTGCGGCGCAAATTGGTGCATGGCAAAGCCAATAATAAACGGGGTGGTAATAATGCTAATAGCAGTTGAGGCAGCGGTTAAGCTTACCGACAGCGCTAAATTAGCCTTTGCCAGCTGGCTCACTACGTTTGACATAGTACCACCTGGGCACGCGGCTAAAATCATTAACCCTATTGCTATAGGCGTGGGTAAATTAAGTAAATAACACAAACCTAAAGCCAGTAGCGGCATGGCAATAATTTGGCCTAGTAAGCCCATAGCAATTGCTAAGGGCTTTTTAAAAAGCCGCGTAAAGTCGCCAACTGTAAGCCCAAGCCCCATGCCAAACATAATAAGGGCAAGTGCAAGTGGGAGTATGATTTCTGTTAAAAATGATGCGTTCAAATTAGGCGGCCTCTGTTGTTTTTAATGCCAGCACTTCGTAGTTAAATGAGTACGGGGTTAGCAGCGTTTTTATCTGTTGTTGCAGCGCGTTTAACTCATCTTCATTAACTAAAATTGTGGCTTTTATGCCTAACTTTTTATCAGCAAACACATTTATTTGCACGGTTTTGTTGATTAATTGCTCGCTAAGAGCCTCTGTAATGGTTTGTTTTATTTCTAGGCAAACCAGTTCGGGCTTATAAATTTTACCTACGGCAGTAAGCGGTATTTCATCAATTATATAAATAGCTTTTGGTATTGCTGCTCGCTCAGGTATGTTGGCGCTAACATACGCGGTGAGAGCATCAAGCTTAAGCGTGCTATTTGGGCTTAGCGTTACGTAAAGTACGGGTACTTCGCCTGCGTAGCTGTCGGGGCGTGGCACGGCGGCTGCAAGTGTTACTTCGGGGTGGCTGGTTGCGGCATCTTCTATCATTTTGGGGTCTATATTGTGTCCGCCACGTATTATTAGCTCTTTTTGCCTACCACATAAAGATACATACCCGCTCTCATCTATTTTTCCTAAATCGCCGGTTCTAAAATACTGTTGGCCGTTTTCATCAACTACCCATGCGCCTTGGTTATGCGCATCTTCTACATAACCCGGAAATACGTTATTACCGGTTATTATTATTTCACCAACATCGAGTGTATCGCAAATTTTAACAAGCGTGCCTTGCTCGTTTATATCGGCAATTTTAAGCGTAATACCAGGTATTGGCAGCCCTACAGAAGCCTCTTTATTAATTGGGTTTACAGGCATTAACGTACTTACCGAGCTGCCCTCAGTTGAGCCATAACCCTCTACTAGTGGGGTGTTTGTGAGTTTAGTAAACAGGGCTTGTAAATCTGATGAAAGCGGCGCGGCCCCACAAATGGCAAACTTCATTTTAAGCGGTGGCACCGATATTTTTTGCGAGGTAATTTGCTCAACCATAGCAGCGTAAACCGTAGGTACGGCGGTCATAACGGCTACATCGTAATTATTAATTAGGGTGAGTAAGTTTTGAACGATGTTTTTACCTCTAAAGCCAGAAGGGCTTGCGAGTAAAATTTTACAGCCTTTCATAACCGAGGCTATGCCTGTGGCTACCGCCGCATTTACATGAAATATGGGCAAACCTACTAGCATGGTATCGCCTGCGTTTACTGGCGAAAATAAATTAACCTGCCCTGCATTGGTGAGCTGGTTTAAGTGCAAGTGCTTGGCAAGTTTTGGTAAGCCGGTGGTACCACCCGTATGAAAATACGCGCACACATCGCTTTGCTCAGGCAAAGTAAAATTAGCTGCTTGCGTACTTTGCGCCGCGAGTAATTTTTTAAACCCATACACGGGTACTTTATTATTTTGCGAGCACGCTATGTCGTCACCAAATAAGCTAATAACCGCTTTTAGGCCGGGTATATGCTCTTTAATTGCCATTACTTTTTGCCAAATATCGCTACCAGGGACTGGGCCTAGGGCAATGATTACTTTGGTATTGGCTGAGATCATAATTTCTTTCATTATGGACTCTTCAAGCAAGGGGTTTATAGGGTTTGCAATGCCAGCGGCCTCTGCTGCCCAAAGCGATACATAGGTTTCAGGGAAGTTAGGTAATACCAGCGAGGTTACCTCGGTTTTTGTAATACCCAATGAGTGCAATGCATTACCAAGCCCTGTTACGTTTTTTGCGAGCGCTTTGTAACTCATTTTACGGTGCGGATTAGCAAAGCTTTTACCTTTAAAAGTCATTAAAATGCGGTGAATAAGCTTTTTTGCAAACGGAATTTGCGCTTCGCTAATGCAGTCGCCATCTAAAATGTATTCAATAGCGGTTGCATCACCAAAGTTTTTTGCCGATTGTAAAATGGCATGATAAGTAGAGTGAGGAAGTTGCTCTGGTGATATTTCAGCAAGGTTTAAATTGCCAACATCGGCGTGGTTTTTAATTGTTGTTATATTCATAAAACCCTCAACGTATCTTTATAATGTGTGTGTTTGCGTGTGAGTGCATAGTATTTAAACGCGGCTTTGGGTGTGTGGGCCATTACCGCGCAAATTTTAGTCTATCAAAATTAAGCTATTGCCAGTGTTTTAATCTAAAAAGCTGTTATCTTTTGCGGCAACAACCTGATACATGGGCTGAAAGTTCCCCCATGTAACTAGCTCTGAGCCATTGGCTTGTTTAGTGTGTAGCGCAATATCGTGAGAAATAAGCTTAGGCTCGCCTGCGGCTTGCGCTAATAACTGGCTTTGGCAGCAGCTATCAAGCAATACAAAATTGGCAACTGCGGCATCAACCGACGAACCAACGGTAAGTAAACCATGGTTTTGCAAAATAACAGCGCAGTGATCAGCCAGTGATTTAGCTATCATGTCGCCCTCTTCGCTGTCGGCTACTACGCCGCTAAATACATCAAATACACTGTGGTTTTCGTAAAATACGCAGGCATCTTGCGAAATAGGTTTAAGTAACTCACCTAATGCCGAAAACGCACGGCCATAACGTGTATGGGCATGGGCTACTGCGTTTACGTCGGGTCGCGCCAT
>NZ_DCYU01000072.1:0-13105 GCF_002331165.1 Pseudoalteromonas sp. UBA2102 | reverse complement strand
CAATCTTATAATTAGTATAAGCAACATTGTCTACTTGCAGCTCCACTAATTGTAAGTCTATGCCATCTAACACAAGCGCTGAGTTTTGATTTGTTGTTCTTTTAAGCGTTAGTAGCGCCGTCACTTCTGTATTTAGTGGTTGTAAGTCAAAAGTGAGTTCAGTGTGCTCTATAGAAAAATTAGGCGCAGTGTAGTCTTTTAAGTATTGCGCTTTTGGCTTTGCTGAAACAGTCATAGTTACTCCAACTAAAGCTCCTTAAAAAAGGAGCTATTTAGATTTAAGCAGGTTGCTTGGGTTCAATGCGTAAAATTTTAATGCCTACGTACGCATAAATAATGGCTAAGAAAGGGTTAATTAAATTAAAGAAAGCATACAAGGCATAGTCAAATGGGTTTATTAATAAAACGCTTTGCATGTACGCTCCACAGGTATTCCACGGAATTAGCGGGCTTGTTATTGTGCCGCCATCTTCTAAAGTACGCGATAAATTAACGGGCTTTAAACCACGCTTTTTATATTCTTCTTTAAACATACGACCTGGCACTACAATAGCAATGTATTGATCAGCCGCTATTAAGTTGGTGCCCACACAAGTAGCAATGGTTGATGTAATAAGCGAGCCTGTGCTTTTTGCTATTTTTAAAATGCTCTTAACAAAAATATCTAATAAACCGGTTTTTTCCATAATGGCACCAAACATAAGAGCCGTCATGATCAGCCATGTTGTGGTTAACATCCCTGCCATACCGCCACCACTGAGTAGTGAATCCATTTTGTCATCACCCGTGTCGATGCTAAAACCATCGAAAAAAGTCGTCCAAATAATTTTAAAATAACCAACCAACTCACCCTGAGAAAGGTCGATTTGTGTCGCAATTAAATCAGACTGAAACAACATTGCCCACACAGCACCAATTACAGCGCCAATTGAAATTGCCGGAAAAGCTGGCATTTTTTTAATAGCTAAAACTAGCAGCACAATTAATGGAATTAACATTTCAAAGCCAATATTAAAGTTTTGCTCTAAAATCGCTGTTATTTCGTCAATCCTGCCGGCTTCATTCGAGGCAGTTGCATTAAAGCCCATAAATATAAAAATGATTAATGCAATGACAAAGCTAGGAACAGTAGTCCATAACATGTGGTGAATATGTTCAAATAAATCAGCTCCTACAACAGCCGGTGCTAAGTTAGTAGTTTCAGAAAGCGGACTGAGTTTGTCACCAAAGTAAGCACCCGAAATAACCGCCCCTGCCGTCACTGTTTGATCAAGCCCTAACCCGGTGGCCACCCCTAAAAGCGCCACACCTATGGTGGCAGCTGTGGTCCAAGAGCTACCTATACTCATTGCAACAATGCCACAAATTAAGCAGCTTGCGGCGTAAAACCAGCTTGGGTTAATAACCTGTAAGCCATAGTAAATGAGCGTTGGCACGGTACCCGACAACAACCAAGTACCAATTAAGGCGCCCACCATTAATAAAATTAAAATAGCCCCCAATGATAAGGTAATACCTTCAATCATGGCTTCTTCAAGCTTTTTCCACGTGTAGCCATTTTTTAGCCCTATTAGTGCCGCAGCAAAGGTGGCAAATAATAACGCTATTTGGTTAGGACCTGATGACGAGTTATCGCCAAATAAATATACCGCTGCGCCTAAAAGGCAAATTAAAACAGTGATAGGAACAAGTGCATCAAAAAACGAGGCGGGTTTAATCGGTTTTTCTAAAGGCTTCAAAATAGTGACTCCTGCACACCACAAATCGTGGCGTGGTTATTTATTATTTTTAGCGTATCAGTGCTTTTTTTAAGCCACAGTAATGTAACTCAATTTAGTAATTCGCGATTATAGCAATTTAGCGAAATTTAGGTAACAAAAAAGGCGCAAAAAGCGCCTTTTTAAAAGAGGTATACACGTATTTTATTTCTTAGCGATACGGCCAAAGTTAATATAGTCTTGCGTAATGAGTGCTGCCTCTTCTAAGAAAGGGTCTAACTCTTCAATTACCTCTGGTACATCATCTAGGTTTTCAATCGGCTCTTTACCTAAACGCTTTAAACGCTCATTAGTGCGCGCTAAAGTACGTGCTTCATTTTCATCTTTTTCTTTAATACGGTCTGCTTCAACTAAAGAAATAGTTTTACGGTCTTTTTCTTCATTGTAACGAGCAATATCATCAAATACATAACCAAATTCGGGCTCTGTTTTAATACGTAGTTCGTGTTGTTTCTCTAGATAACTAATCACAGGGGTTAAATTACCCTGCTTTTTGTACTTAGCTCGCACTATGCTATCCCAAGGTAATGCATTATCTTGCTTGCTCTCACCCCATTCTGCTGGGTCTATCGCCGAAGGGAAGGAAATATCAGGAATAACCCCTTTGTGCTGCGTACTGCCACCATTTATACGGTAAAATTTAGCAATAGTGTACTGTACACTTCCTAAATCGTTGTCGTATAAATCATACGCACGGCCTAAGCCTTTGTGTTGTTGAACCGTTCCCTTACCAAAGGTTTGCTCGCCAATAATCACTGCACGGCCATAATCTTGCATTGCGGCGGCAAAAATTTCAGAGGCTGAAGCACTGTAGCGGTCAACTAAAACAGTTAGTGGGCCATCGTAATAGGTAATGCCATCACGATCTTTTTGCTCTTCAATACGGTTATTTAACGTATGAATTTGTACTACCGGACCTTGATCAAAAAAGAGGCCTGATAGTTGCGTAGCTTCATATAGTGATCCACCGCCATTTTGGCGCAAGTCAATAATAATACCGTCTACATTTTCTTCTTTGAGTTTAGCTAATTCAACTTTAACGTCTTTCGAAAGGTTGTTATAAAAACCAGGGATCTCAATAACACCGATTTTTGACGTTAAATTTGAATAACTGGCCTCAAATACTTCAGATTTGGCCGCTCTGTCTTCTAAGCGAATTTTATCACGGGTGATTTCAACAACTTTTGGCGTGCCATGCGCATCAGAGCCTTTAAGATATTGTAAACGTACCTTGGTTCCTTTCGGGCCTTTGATTAGGTCAACAACATCATCTAAACGCCAACCAATCACATCAACAAACTCTTTTTGATCTTGAGCAACACCAATAATTTTGTCGTCAGCTTTTAGCTGCTCTGTTTTATCGGCGGGCCCACCCGGTACTAAGCTGCGAATAACGGTGTAATCTTCATCCGGACTTAAAACGGCGCCAATGCCTTCAAGCTCTAAGTCCATATCCATTTTAAATTGTTCTGCGCGGCGCGGCGATAAGTACGACGTATGTGCCTCGATACTGCGCGCTAGCGAGTTCATTACAATTTGAAATGCATCTTCTGAATTTGTTTGCACTAAACGTTTTTGTGCATTTTTGTAACGCTTGGTAAGAACTTCCTTAATACCTTCCCAATTTTTACCTGTCATTTTTAAACGAAGGGCATCATATTTAACACGTTCACGCCAGATTTCATCAAGCTCTGCTTGCGATGCTGGCCATGCCGCATCTTCACGATCAAAAAAGTATTTATCGTCTTTATCAAACGTCATTTCTTTATCTAGTAGCGATAAAGAGTAATCATAGCGTTCAAAACGACGCTTTAAGCTTAAGTTAAAAATATCAAACGTAAAACCAAGTTTGCCCGTGGTAATCGCATTATCAAAATCGTCGCGGTATTTTTCAAACGTTGCAATGTCGCTTGCTAAAAACACGCTTTTGTTAAAATCAAGGGATTCGATATAACGATCATACACTTTACTGGAAAGCGCATCGTTAAATCGAACCGGTGTATAGTGTGAACGAGCAAATAAGTTAGCCACTCGTTTGCTGGCAGTGCCATGTTGACTTTCTTGTTTAAGTACAGGCAAGTCTTCAAGTTTTGCCGCTTCAACTGAAGCGAATAAAGAACCCGAAAACAGGGCAGCAACTAACGGAATGAGCGTAAACTTTTTACTCATACACAACTCCTTAATTTATTTACAACTTAAATAATGTATAAGCTGTCAGCTTTGGTTTTAACTTGCATGCCTGTTACTAATTCAACATGAACTTCGTCTTTGTTTACTTCAGTAATTACTGCATTAACAAGTGCTTGGCCAAGTTTTACCTTAACCTTGTTATTAACCTTGACCTCACTTGCAGGTAAAGGTTCAACTTTTCCTGAACGTTTAGCAGGGGCTGCTTTAGCTGGTTTGTTAGCTGGAGCATTATTTTTGCTAGCGTGGGCTGGCTTTTTCTTGAAAGGTTTAGAGTCTGAATCTTGGCGTGGACGCTGTTGTTTTTTGCGTTTAGCCATTTTAGCACGGCTTTCTTCTAGTGCTTTTTGAGCGTGGTCAATGTGCTCTTGCTCAACTTTTTCACCTTGATTACCATCAAGGTCAATACGAAACTCTGACTTAGTCACAGCTTCTAAATAACGCCAATTAGACGTGTATTTTCTAAGTGCTTGGCGTACTTGTGTCTTACTTACTTTTTCAGACCCTTCGATACGCTCGGCAATATCTTTAAAAATACCGACTTTAAGCGGTTTAATACCGTCTTTTTGTTTAAAACATTGTGGAAATTCTTGATAAAGAAATTCCAACACTTCATTAATATCTTTTAGCTTGTTTGTGGTTTCCATTTTAGAACCTATTTTTCACATCTTTTCGTCAAGGGAGGAATCAACATAGTGTATTACCCAGTCAATTAACTCTTCGAAGTCAGCTTCTAGTACTGCCAAGTCACCTCGAAGGTGTTCCCAAATACCATTTATTATTTCATCGATTGATTCACAGTCTAAATCATCTGGGATTTTATCCCAGGCTATGTGAATCAAATCATTGAGCGTTTCCGCTACATGTTCTTCATCCCCTTCCCAATCGCCTACATCTTGTACTGCGAATAGGTAGTCTTGAACATTTAGCAAATCTTTCATTACAAGCTTGCCTCTAAGCATTTAACTAATGCTTCTAAACCAGCTTGGTCATCAGTATCAAAGCGACCAATAGTTGGGCTATCAATATCAAGAACAGCAACTATCTTATCATTTTTCATGATAGGTACAACAATCTCAGAATTAGACGCTGCGTCACAGGCTATATGACCTTCAAACGCATGCACATCTTCAATTAACTGTGTTTCTAGGGTTGCTGCAGCCGTACCACACACTCCTTTACCAACAGGAATACGAATACATGCAGGGTTGCCTTGAAAAGGCCCAAGCACTAATTCACTCGGCGAATCCATAAAGTAAAAGCCCGCCCAATTTACATCTTCTAAAGAGGTAAATAATAGCGCACTTACGTTAGCCATATTAGCAATGACATTAGATTCACCAGCGATTAGTGATTCAGTTTGCTTAACTAATGACTGGTAAAAATCGTGCTTTTGCATACCAAACTACTTCTTATTAAACATACAGTAGCTAAAGGTACTCTTTGTCGTGAAAAATTGAAACCTTTTACAAGTAAAAAAACAGAAATAGCGCCGTTTTTCAGCACGCTTGGTCAATATTTCTGCAATTATTTTTTTGCTGATTTACGCAGTCCAAATAAAAATAGTCCCGCAGCAAAAGCAGCCATTATACTGTTAATTAAAAATATCTCGCCTGATGTCGCACTTAGCAAGTAACTAAAAATTGCGCCGCCCAGCAGCCCAAGGGTCAGTACCCCTGAATAATTGACTTTTGCATACTTAAACATAAGCAAATAACCAGGCACTACAAAAGCGGCCATCGTAAGACCAACAATATGTGCGTTCGCAATTGCGCTCATTAATAGTTGCAGAAAAATGGTAGTGGTATCACCATTAACAGTAAGCCCATAATAAAGACCTAGTGTACTACCAACTATAACGGGGGATAATAAAGAAAGCGCGACACTTTTGGCTAGTTGATGTTTCATATAAGTTCCTAAATACACACTACAAACATTATCTTAAGCATGCACCAAGTTATTAAGGTTAGAAACAGAGACTATGGTCGTAATTTATGATGGGAAAACAAGCACTCTTTAAACGTCTGTTACTAGACATTTTAACGAATAGTTTTGCTAACTAAAAACAAACACCTATTTTGTTGGCAGTCCACGCTTACTTTTAGCTGTTTATTCGCCCATAACGTAAAGCTCACTACCTTACAGGCGCTAACCTCAATAAAAACATAGCCTTAAGGTTGCAATATAAATGCGTTCTTAAATTAATGGCTAATTTGTGCATTTAGGCTTCGGCAGTCATCTGCGGTTTGAACGGGGTATTAAACGTCGATGCTGATGTATTAATAAATAATGAGGCCATAGTGACTTCACGTTTTTTCCCTCGGCGGATCAGTGCTTCAACATACACGATACTTAATACAATAGCAGTGGCTTTATAAAGGTTGCCGTGCAAATCACCCACGGCACCACCCGACATACTAAAGATGCCATAAGCTGCATTCATAAAAATATGCATCCACATAGGAAACCAAATTTTATAACCACACTCACAATAAAGCCACGCAAACCAAGTGCCTGCAACAGTGGTTACTGCTACCGCCATTAGTGCAGAAATGGCATCGCCACCTTGGTACATGTGCCCTACTCCAAATACTACCGAGCTTGTCAACGCTGCGGGAATGAACCCCCAGCGGCAAAACCGGTATAAAGCACCAAATAAAGCCGCCCTAAATATTAGCTCTTCAAAAAAACCAGCATAGATTGAGCCTGTTATTAGTCCAGACAAAGATAAATTTAAATTACTACTCAAGTATGCATAGCCAAGTGTCATAGGTATACAGCACAGCAAAGCTGCAAAGGTATAGTTATTAAAGCCTTCGGTTTTAAGGCCAATTGCGTCAAGCATGTTATCTCTTTTAAATAGCAATGTGGTTATCACTAATAAAGGAGCATATAAAAATAAGTATTTAGCGGGGATAAATAAAACCCCAGTAGACGCATCGGCCTGGGTTAATATTTTCGTCCATTCGCTACCCCAAAAGCTTTTCATTATGTAATGACAAAAAACAAACGTGGCTATCACTAACAGTGATTTTAAAATAGTGTTCATAGTAACCTTCTTAAGTTGTATTTTTAGTTCAACTTAAGCATGCCTACTCCAGCGTAAAACTACGAACTGTTAGGGATTAACAACATTTTTAGGTATCAAATACATGTATTTGGGCTGACTAACAAGCACTTGGGGTGAGTAACAAAGCCGCTTTTATATTATCTACGTAGCTGCGCGATACCGGAACAGGCATGGGTGTGTTTTTAAGCGTTAATTGCAAGCCGCCAGCGTTGCCACTATACGAGTGAATAAAGGCAACATTAACTGCATAAGAGCGATGGCACCTAATAATTGCAGTATTAATAGAGAGCTGTTTAAGTAAGCGAGTTAAAGAAATACGCAGTAGAGTTTGCTGTATTGCGTGTCCGTCATAAACACTAATTTCGCAATAATTATCAGCCGCTTTTATAAACAAAACACGCTCTAATACTATGCTGATTGCATCATTTTTATTATCGCCAACTAACGTAATTTGCTCGAGTTCTAAAGGAAGGGCTTCACATTGCTTGATTTGTTGCCGCTGTGGTGTTTCATCAATATTAAGCTGACTAACATGGCGATTTAACATATACATAAAAATTAGCGGAAATACGCCAATAGCAAATATATAGCCAATAAACAGCATCTGATTTTGCCAATGCCACTGTCCTAAAAATGCCACAACAAAATAAGCGTGGTTAAATAAAGCACAAATTAAAATATAAAAGCCGCTTATAAGCATAATACGAAGTGGCTTATAAAAATCATAACGTAACAGCGCTATTTCAATAAAGCCCGATAATAGCAACGCAACAAAAGTGACTAAACCATAGCCTAAAAGCCTGAGTATTTTATACGACGATGTATCGTTAATTGTACCAAAAGGTTGGAATACAAATAAAACAAACAACGTTACCAACGAGAACATCATTGCACGATAAACAATAAGTTTTCTTGAATGTAAATCATCCTTGAGCCACAACATACTATTTTAATTACCAATTTTAAAATCTAAAAAATAAAAGTAGCACATTAATATGTTAATAATCTATTAATAATGGCTAATAGCAAACCGAAACGGGGAAATAAGCGAGAAAACCTAAAGGTGGCCTGATAATAAATCGTAGATACAAAAAAGCCCGCTTTAAGCGGGCTTTAGTAAAATGGTGGAGAGATAGGGATTTGAACCCTAGATGGGCTACAAACCCATGCCGGTTTTCAAGACCGGTGCATTCGACCACTCTGCCATCTCTCCGAAAGTGCTATAAATTACAAGTAAGAGTGTACTCATAATTATTGTAATAAGGTGGTGGAGAGATAGGGATTTGAACCCTAGATAGGCTACAAACCTATGCCGGTTTTCAAGACCGGTGCATTCGACCACTCTGCCATCTCTCCGCACGGCCTGCATAATAGGGAAACCAATTGGCTTTGTGAAGCTTTTTTTTAAAAAAATTGTTTAAGTGCTTAAAAAACAATTAATTTGTTTAAAGATGAAACAAATAATTTCTTTTTGATGCTTTAATGAACTTTAATTAAAAAATAACACTCTATTGATCTACAAAGGTTTGCCCAAACATATAAGAGTTGGTAATCTAATTTTAGTTAAATTATCGAAACAAATATGTTTCACTTAAAGGAGCTCTACAATGGCATTTAATCATTCGTACAATACCGCTAAACCGGTAATGTCGACCATTGAAACAAACAAGGTACTTAAAAACACCTATTTCTTACTGGCCATGACATTAGCATTTAGTGCTGTTACGGCGGGTATTTCAATGGCATTACAATTACCTTACTTTATGGGAATTGTGTTCACACTGGTTTCGTTTGGTTTATTATTTGTTGTAAACAAAAAAGCAGACTCAGCCTCAGGTGTGTTTTGGGTGTTTGCTTTTACAGGCTGTATGGGCGCAGGCCTTGGCCCACTACTTAACTATTATGCGGCTATGCCTAATGGCCCTATGCTCATTATGCAGGCGCTTGGTTCTACTGCATTAATATTTTTTGGTCTATCGGCTTATGCATTAAACACTAAAAAAGACTTCTCATTTATGGGTGGTTTTTTAACAGTAGGCTTACTAGTGGTTATTGTTGCAAGCATAGTTAACATCTTCATTGGCAGCTCGCTAATGTTTATGGTGCTTAACGCTGCTGTTGTGTTAATTATGTCTGGCTTAATCTTATTTGATACTAGCCGTATTATTAATGGCGGCGAAACTAACTACATTCGCGCGACGGTCGCTCTATACTTAAACGTATATAACCTATTTACTTCTTTACTGCACCTTCTTGGCGCAAGTGATGACTAATTAAATAGTTCTGTTAAAATAGCCCCTTTATTGGGGCTTTTTTATTGGAATTGTTTTGGCGCGATTTGTTCTTTCTTTACATACTCCTCCTTCAGATCATGACTCAACGCAACGTATTATAAAGTTTGCGAATGCATGTTTAGCACAAGGCCACACCATAGATGCGATATTTTTGTATCAAAATGGGATTTATCACGCGTCAGCTCACTTTGAGCTAGCCTCTGACGAGCTGCAAATTCCTACGCAATGGCAACAACTTGCAGATAAAAACGTCAACTTAATGCTATGTATTACTGCAGCAGAAAAACGTGGCTTAAACACAAGCCAAACAGGTGTGTTTACTGTAGCCGGGCTTGCAGAATTTGCCATGCTAGCGAGTGATGCAGATAAATGGATACAGTTTAAATGAAAAACGTTTTAGTAATGAGCCAATCCAGCCCCTTTGATGAGCTTAATACCCGCGATGCCCTAGACATGGCACTAATATTTGCCGCAGTTGATCAAAATATTAGCTGGCTATTTAGCGGCCCTGCTGTGCTTGCTTTAAAACATAATCAATCAACACAGCAACTTGGTGTAAAAGATTTTTTTAAAAACATCAAAACGCTTGAAATCTATGAAGTAGAAAACATATATGTATGTGAAAAATCGTTACTCGATTATAACTTAAGCAAATCTCAATTAATTATTGATTCAACCAGCCTCAATTACACTGAGCAACAGCAGCTGATCGGCCAGCAAGATTTTGTGGTGAACCTATGAGTACATTACACATTTTTTCAAAGCCACTGGCTTATTACGACTCTACTCAGCTTGAAAACTTAATTAAATACACCGATAAAGTACTCCTTGTTGGTGATGCCTGTTATGCCGCTAAGCAGTATTTTCAATTAAACGATTCGCTATTGTTGCTTTTAGAGGATGCGCAGGCACGCGCAGTTAAACTAAGCTCAGGCCAAACACTTATTAATTACGATGAGTTTGTTGCCCTTACTCTATCTACTAACCAATCTATTACTTGGTAATCCATGCTTGAATTTAATAATCAACAAATCGACACTGATAAACAAGGCTACTTGCTAGATTACACCTTGTGGACAAAAGAGTTAGCCCCCATTATCGCCGAGCAAGAAAACATTATCTTGAGCGAACAACACTGGGAAGTGATTAATTTTGTGCGCAATTTTTACTTAGAATATAACACCAGCCCAGCAATAAGAATGCTTGTTAAAGCCATGGCTAAAGCGCTTGGCGAGGACAAAGGCAATAGTATTTATTTGTATAAATTATTTCCCAAGGGGCCTGCAAAACAAGCCACAAAAATTGCCGGCTTACCCAAGCCCGCTAGGTGTATTTAATGGCGAACAAACCAATGCATAATCGCGCAAGTAAAAGTACCACTAAACGAACCACGGGTAGAACTTACTCACGCAGTGCGCTCACTAAAAAATGTACAACTTCGCGTGAAATTAAACCCGCTATAGCGCCTAAAGATAGAAAAATTGTTTTATTTAACAAGCCTTACGATGTGCTTTGCCAATTTACAGACGATGCCAATAGAAAAACCTTGGCTGAATTTATTCCCATTAAAGATGTATACGCTGCAGGCAGACTCGACCGTGACAGTGAAGGCTTGTTACTTTTAACAAACTGCGGAAAGCTTCAAAATACCCTTACCGCACCGAATAAAAAAACCAATAAAACCTATTGGGTGCAAGTTGAAGGCGAGCCTAGTGAAGAGGCCATTAATGCCCTGTGTAAAGGTGTTGAACTAAAAGATGGGATGACCTTACCCGCAAACGTAAAAATTATTGACGAGCCAAAACTTTGGCCTCGCGTGCCGCCGGTAAGAGAGCGAAAGTCGATTCCTACAACGTGGTTAAGTATTACAATTAATGAAGGACGTAATAGGCAAGTTCGCCGCATGACCGCCCATGTTGGGCACCCTACATTAAGGCTTATTCGCTACAGTATTGGCAATTACACGCTAGATGGCATACACAGCGCACAGTACAGTGTTATAAAAGGTGAGGTAAATGCATAAACCCCATGTAACGGTGGCTGCTGTAGTAAAAAAAGGAGAGCATTTTTTACTGGTAAAAGAGCGAGATAAATTTACTTCTAATATTTGTTATAACCAACCTGCCGGCCATTTAGAAGTAAACGAAACGCTGGCTCAAGCAGCCAGTAGAGAGCTTTTTGAAGAAACAGGTTTGTCCCTAACGCCCACTGGCTTAATCGGTATTTATAACTTACATGCGGCTAATGGGGTGCATTACTTACGCTTTTGTTTTATGTTTGATGGCACTCAAATCACCACTGAGCCCTGCCCAAAAGATGCAGATATAATTAGTGCCAACTGGCACAGTTTAGAAGACATAAAAGCACTGCCTCTAAGAAGCCATTTAGTTTTAAAATGTATTGAAGACAGCGTAAACCGCCCTATTCAAGACATAGACTTTATTTACGACGATAATTAAACATCTGCGCTTTATAGAATTCTCAAAGCTATATAAATAGTCCAAGGCTATAAATTAACTTAATGCTAGACAATTTCGTCCTTGCCTTTTTGAATAATAAAGTGCGCTGTCGGCGGCCTTAATAAACTCTTTTTGATCGCAACTATCCTCTTTATTAATTGCGTGAATACCCATGCTCAGGGTTAAGTAGCCGGTAAAGCTGTCTTCATGAGGGATGTGCAGCTCTTCAATTGCCTTTTGAATATGCTCAGCAATAAATAAGGCCCCTTGTTTATCGGTTTGAGGCAGCAATACAACAAATTCTTCTCCGCCATAACGCGCCACAAAGTCCTCGGTGCGGCTTACCGTGCACGCTATTGCTTGCGCCACGTTATACAAACATAAATCACCTTCAACATGCCCGTAGCGGTCGTTAAAGAGTTTAAAGTGATCAATATCGATTAATATAATCGCCAAATCGTCACCACACTCAACGGCTTTTTCAAACTCTTTACTTAGCTTTTCATCAAAACGACGTCTATTTGCTATTTGTGTTAGCGAATCTAAAAATGCCATGTCGCGTAAAATATTTTGATCTTCTAAACGCTTGGTCGCATCATTAAATACAGCAATATATTCTTCGCCCAAATTGATTCCAGATACTTCCATGGTAATTGTATTACCGTTTTTACAAGTAACATGGTAATCATTCGCGGGGATGTCTTGTCCTGTTTCATTGCCAATTTCTAACGCCGATTGCCACGTTTTTTTCACGGACTCTCGATAGTGAGGATCTGGGTATGCATTAACCCACCACTGCTCTAAGTTAGGTAAGTCATCAACGGTATAACCAAATACATCTATAAAGCGCTGATTAACTCTAATAATATCACCGGTTTTAGCACACACATTAGAGATAGGCATAGGCAAAATAGTAAATAAATGGGCGTAGTGGCTCATCTCGTGGCGCTTCATAGGATGATGCATTTTTTTAGATAGGAAACTGTATGGCACATCTTCTTTTTCGTGAGAAAGCGAATGCTCCATAGTTAATACAAAGTACCACTCGTTCCACCATTTTTGTGTTGCTTCAATTAACGCCACTTCAGATTGGTTAATTAAATCTAAAGATGCGGTAACTGAATCAAAAATAGCATTAACGGGGCTAGTCTGTTGAGAGTCTACGGGCACGCTGTGTTTAAATATTTCATGAAAAAGTTTGTAGGCAGATTGCTTAAACTCACTCGTCGGGTTTTCAAGTAACTGCTTTACATGAAAGCTTGAGTTAGTCGTATAAAACGTAATTAGGGTCGTAAGTTTTTTTACCTGAAAGGCGTA
>NZ_DCYU01000150.1:0-9461 GCF_002331165.1 Pseudoalteromonas sp. UBA2102 | reverse complement strand
CGCTGTTTGCGTGCCCATTGCTCTGCGGTATAAATTTTTTCAAAATCGTAATACGCATTAGGCGGCTCAAGGTAGTTAAATAAATTAAACGTAGCCATTTTAAATTGCGTGTTTTTTACTACAGGCTCGTTTAAATCGTCGGCAGGTTCAGCCTCAAGCGTAGTGTGATGTAAAGTCGATTCAAAATTACTGATAACAATAACCTAGCGAATAAAAGTGCATTAATTATACCCTAAAGGGTTTAAAGTTCTAAACCGTGAATTATTCTCAACATGCAAATAAAGCCCTTTATTTACGCTATACTGCCCTCCTCGTTATTAGCGCACACATAGGTATTATGAACTACTCAAATTTTGGTACTAAATTTACACAACCCAACGGAATAACGCAGCTTATGGAAGATTTAGGCAGCGCTAACGCAAGCAATAATCCAAATATTGTTATGCTAGGTGGCGGTAACCCCGCACACGTACCACAGGTTAATGCCGTATTTTTAGATGAATTACAAAAGCTAGTAGCCAGTAATAAAGTATCGCAAGTATTTGGTTTGTACGATGGACCAACTGGCAATGACGAGTTTAGAGCTGCCCTTGCTAAACAGCTCAATAGCGAGTTTGACTGGGGTTTAACAACGCAAAACATAGCACTGGGTAATGGCAGCCAAGCTAACTTTTTTGTGTTGTTTAATATGCTTGCGGGCAAAATGAGTGATGGCACTAATAAGCGTATATTGTTTCCGCTTGCACCTGAATACGTAGGTTACGCCGACCAAGGTTTATCTGATGATATGTTTGTGGCAATCAAGCCCGACATCGAAATTTTAAATACACCCAGTGGCTCTAAGCAATTTAAATACGTGATTGATTTTGACGCGGTTGAAAATGTACTTGCTGAAGATAGCAGTATTAGCGCGCTGTGCGTATCGCGCCCTACCAACCCAACTGGTAATGTCATTACCGATGAGGAAGTACGCCACCTTAACGCCCTAGCACACAAATACAATATTCCCCTAATTATTGATAACGCCTACGGCGACCCTTTCCCAGGCTGTATTTACACTGATGCAAACCTTACTTGGAACTCAAACATTATATTATGTATGTCGCTTTCAAAATTGGGCTTGCCAGGCCTGCGCACTGGTATTGTGGTTGCCAATAACGAAATAATTAAAGCCATTGGCCGTGTTAATGGCTCAATGGTGTTATCGCCTAACGCTATTGGTCCAAGCTTAGTAACCCGCTTAATTAACGAAGGCGAATTACTGCCTTTATGTAAAAATACGGTATTACCTTTTTATAAAAATAAAGCAGAGATAGCCATAAACCTGTTTGATGAAATTTTTGCAGACTTGCCTGTTTACTTACATAAACTCGAAGGCGCGTTTTTTATGTGGCTATGGTTTAAAGACTCTAAAATAACCAGCGAAATGCTTTATCAAAAACTTAAAGAGCAAAACGTATATATAATTCCTGGGCATAACTTTTTTATTGGCATTGAAGATAGCTGGGAGCACAAACACCAGTGCGTACGTATTAACTACGCCAACGATGAAGCCACTCTTAGAAAAGGTTTAGAGGCAATTAAAGCGCTTATTATGTAGCGCTTAAATTAACGTTTTTCATCTTATTTTTACGAGGTGGTTAACGCTTAGCGTTAGCCACTGAGTTTTTTATTTAACCTACTGTTTAGGGGCTAACGCCTTAGTTAACAGGGCAAACAGCAAGCCACCTAGCGCACCTGCTAGTAACTGTAAATAAAAGCCCCATCCACGTGCGCCCGCTATAATATGAATATTCATAATCGACTCAATAGCCACTAAAACCACAGCAAAAGCTGTAATACCCGCTGCAATAAATAACGCCATACTGTAATGTTTAACTTTTTTAGTAAGCTTTGCAGTCACTAAAAACGCAATGGCAAGCGCTATGGCAATAATAGCGCCATAGGTAGGTAATAAACCTAACCAATCATCTAGCGTTAAATTGATACGATCGCTTAAGCTGACTACGATACCTACATTAACTAATTGATTGACAACGTATTGGCTATGAAACAAGCTAGCAAGGGTAAAGGTAAGTAACCAAGAAACTAAAAATATAGGGAGTACACGTGTTAAAAATGGCATGGTTATCTCAACTTAAAATAAAGCTTTTTTCTTACAGTAGCAAAGGCTTGCAATGTAAACAACGACTCTCTCAATTCGCACTATGTTTATATGTAGGGCTTTTTGCATCCACGGCCAGTGCAGCTGAATTACCTAAAGAGCAATACAGCACTCACACACTCGCAGCACATTTAAACTCGCCGTGGAGCACGGTTAAACTTCCAAACGGGACATGGCTAATCACAGAGCGCGACGGCCACATTGTTATTGTAAAAAACAATCAGCAAACTAGAGTAAATTTAAACCTTGAAGGCTTATACGTTGCAGGCCAGGGTGGCTTACTTGATATAGTGCTGTCGCCTAATTTTAGCACTACTAAAGAAGTCATATTTACTTATGCTCAAGGTGATGCAAGCGCAAACAGGCTTGTTGTTGCCAAAGCCACCTTTAATGGCACTGACTTTTCAAAGCCTAACGTTATTTATAAAGTAACGACTGATAAAAACACCCCACAGCACTACGCTGGCCGCGCCCTTATTTTACCCGACAACACCCTACTGTTTTCAACCGGTGATGGCTTTGATTTTAGAGAGCAAGCACAAGTGATAACCAGCCAACTAGGCAAACTATTGCGTATAAATCTAGATGGCACTATCCCAAAAGATAACCCGTTTATTAATCACAAAAACCCCAATGCACACGCTGTTTACTCGCTCGGTCACCGTAACCCACAGGGCTTAGTATATGATTACGATACAGAGCAAATTGTCAGCCACGAGCACGGCCCCGCCGGTGGCGATGAGCTAAATTACTTAACGCCAGCTACCAACTACGGCTGGCCGGTGATCACCTATGGCAAAGATTACTCGCAAGCACGTATTTCACCCTTTACGGAATATAAAGGTATGCAAAAGCCAAGCGTAGATTGGACGCCATCAATCGCCCCGTCAGGCATGGCGTATTACGGCACTAAACACACTGCATTCCCTTCACTTGCACAACATGTACTCATCACCACACTCGTTGATAAAAAGCTCTACAGCGTTAATCTGGCAAATGGTGAATTTACGCAGTCTCACGTATTTCCAAAAGCAACAGGACGATTAAGAGACGTGTATGTTACAGCTGAAGGTAATGTAGCAATATTAATGGATGGAAAAGATGCTGAGCTGATGTTGTTTAAATCTAATTAATTAACAAAGAGGACTAGAGGCGCTTCGCTTTTAGAGAAATATAATAGCTTAAATAAAGGTGTTTTGAGCAAATAGTGACTTGATGTCTGAAGTCAAAATTTGACCACTTTATTTTCTTAAAGTAGGTCGGATGAGTTACGAAGTCACGTTATCCGACAAAAGTGATGAATTTACTAGAAACAACCCGACTTATCGCGTTTTTAGAGAAAAACAGCGGCTTTTAGTAAGCCGCTTTAATACAAAGTTATAATGTCTGAAGTAAAGATTTGACCCATTTGGCTTTTACTTAAATTTTGGTAAATTTATTGTGAATACATTTCTTTGAAACTTAAACCCCAATGTCTCTTCTAAAGTTTTTGGATATGGAGTTACAGTGATAAAACCTGAATTTAATTCAATAATCTTTTTAGCCATATACATGCCGATACCTTCTCCTGCTTTTCCTATTTTAGTAGGAAGCTCACCCGACACGCCTTCAAGAAATATTTGCTCTACTTCACTTTCTTTTATTTCAGTACTCACCATATCCATTGAAATTTGTGTGTATATACCATTGTCACCTATCTCAATATTTAAAGTAGAGTTAGGTTTAATATACTTAGATGAATTTTCAATAAGATGGTACAAAGCGACATGGATTGATTCGTAATCAAAATGAGCTATATGCCTACTCTCATCACCAACAATAACCCTCACATCCTTATCTGTAAAATCAGGAAAAAACAAATAAAACATATTCATTAATACTTTGTGAACATTGTGCTTTCTTATTTGTAGTTCTGGATTACTATCAAATAGTTTTTTAAATACTGAAAATTCTACCTTCATTGATGCATTATTTTTAGCAACCCTCAATAATGCAACAGCTGTTTCTTTAGGTTCATTTTTAACAATGTTTTCAGCGAAAGAAATTTGTTTTTTCATATTTCGACTAACCCCATCCTGAGGAATTAGTGAGTATATTTCTTGAATATTATGGGCATTAAGAGTAGTTAAATTATGAATTAGTCGGCTAGTACTTTTATTTATTGATTTCTTAGTGTTATCAATTATTTCTTCTATTGAACCCGTAGTATTTAAAATTACATTTAATTGAGTTTTAAACTTTTGTGAACTCTTTAAAAAATCTGGGTCTGAGCTGAAGCCATAAACTGTAAATGAATCATTTTTTAAAATACCAGCCCTTATACCTATATCACCAACTTTCTGAGATTGCGATGTTATATTTTTTATTAAAGTAGCTTCATAAGGTAATAAACCACAAAAAATAACCTTTTCTTTAGAAGTTTGAATTCGATAGCGAATGCTCATAAGTTAAGAATGCCCTCCAATAGTAAACTCTTCAACAAGCCTTTGAAACTCGTAAGGGTCAGCATTCTTTGCTAAGAATGAGTCAGCTTCTCTTAAGGCTTTGTGGAATCTGTCACCTTGAGTTTCAGCGGAATATATTACTACTTTTTTCTTTGGGTATTTTTGTTTTATCGCAAGAGCAAGACCTAAGCCTTCATCATTAAAACCCATAGCCAGCCCAACCCCCTGAACATCAATAAACAATATTGATGCCTTAATAACATCCTGTTCATCTAATGTTTCACAGTCCTTTATTAATTTTGTGTGCACCCACCCACTACGAATTAATATTTTCGAAACCTTGAAGCGCATATCATCATCGATAAATAAGATCCTCGTTTCATTTTTAAAATCTTCTAATGTTTTATTTATCACAGGCTCAGCAGTTACTTTCGCTATATCATTTTTCAATATTTTATTAGAAGTAGGTAACGCATTCGTGTTATCTATTTTTATGTCAATATTAGCAGGCTGTAATGGAGGGTTAGCATTACTCTTTGTTACTGAGAATAGCTTTGTTAATATAAAACCTACCACAGCCAAGCCGACTCCACTAAATAACCAATCTTTATTTGCTATAACCCAATCCATATACTTCCCTTTCTAAAACTGTAAAAAGCCTAACAATTTTGCCTGCGACATCTGCCGCTTTATAACCGACGAATGTCCAAATATTACCAAACTTCTAATGTAACCAGCGAATAAGCACATGTAAACAATTAGTTAGCTCTTATATAAATTTACTTGATGTAGAAAAACACCAGAATGGTAGAAAACAGTAATATTGGACAAAAGGGTAATACACTAATAAATAACAAAACTTAGACTTTTTTCTTTCGCCTTGAACCTTTTACCTTTAAGTTTTTCCCACAAAAAAGCCGCAGTTCGTTTAAAACAGCGGCTTTTCTACTTATAGCTAAACTTTAAGCTTTCCCAATCACTTCAAGCCCACCCATGTATGGACGTAAAACTTCTGGTACAACTACTGAGCCATCGGCTTGTTGGTAGTTTTCTAGTATGGCTACGAGTGTACGGCCAACGGCTAAACCTGAGCCATTTAATGTATGTAGTAACTCTGGCTTTTTAGCACCTTCACGACGAAAACGTGCTTGCATACGGCGGGCTTGGAAATCGACCATATTTGAACAAGACGAAATTTCGCGGTATGTATCTTGCGCCGGTAGCCATACTTCTAAGTCGTATGTTTTGGCTGCGCCAAAGCCCATGTCGCCCATACATAAAATGACTTTACGGTACGGAAGTTCTAACGCTTGTAAAATTTGCTCTGCGTGGCCGGTTAGCTCTTCAAGCGCTTGCATTGAATCTTCTGGTTTTACTAGTTGTACTAGTTCAACTTTATCAAACTGGTGCTGGCGAATTAAGCCCCGTGTATCGCGACCGTAGCTGCCTGCTTCACTTCTAAAACACGGTGTGTGCGCAGTTAAGCGAATCGGTAAATCGCTCTCTTCGTAAATCTCATCGCGTGCGCTATTAGTAAGCGGTACTTCTGCTGTAGGGATTAAGCTAAAGCCAGCTTGTTGTTCACCGTCGTCGTTTACTAGGCCTAATGTATGGAACAAATCGCCTGCAAACTTAGGTAATTGGCTTGTGCCGTAAAGGCTTGCGCTATTAACTAAGTACGGAACATACATTTCTGTATAGCCGTTTTTATCTGTATGGGTGTCTAGCATGTATTGCGTAAGTGCACGGTGCATACGCGCTACTTGGCCGCGCATTACTGTAAAACGTGCGCCACTAATTTTAACGCCCATTTCAAAGTCTAGGCCGTTTAGGTCTTGGCCTACGTCTACGTGATCTTTTACTTCAAAGTCGTACTTTTTAGGCGTGCCCCAGGTAAGTATTTCAACGTTATCGTCTTCATCAGCACCCTCTGGTACTGATTCGTCTGGTAAGTTTGGAATTGCTAATGCAATGTCGTTAATGACGTTTAGTACTTCGTCTTGCGCTTTTTTAGTTGCGTCTAATTCGCTGCCTAAATTTGCCACTGCATCTAGTAGTGGTTGTGCGTCTTCGCCTTTTGCTTTTGCTTGGCCAATGGCTTTAGCACTGGCGTTACGTTGACTTTGAAGCTCTTGCGTTTTTACTTGTAATGTTTTGCGTTGTTCTTCAAGTTCTGTCACTTTTGCAACATCAAGCTCGTAGCCACGAGCTGCTAAGCGTGCTGCAGTTTGCTCAACGTCTTGTCGTAAATATTTAGAATCTAACATGTTAGTTTTTTAACCTTTTTGCATTACCAGCTGAAGGCCCAGCCAAGCCATAAAAATACAGATCATCACATTTAAGATGATATTGAGGGCCATTTTAATAAAGTGACCTTGTTGTAATAACAACAACGAGTCCATTGAGAATGTTGAAAAGGTGGTTAACGCACCTAAAAAGCCAATACCAATAAGGGTTTTAGCGGGGCTTGTGGCGATAATTTCTTTTTCTATCAAACCGTACAAAATGCCCATTAACAATGAACCCAGAATATTAACCGCCAACGTGCCAAAAGGGAATCCCCTACCAAGGAGTTTTAGCATGGTTTCGCTAATAAAAAATCGTAAGCAGGCTCCTGAGGCACCGCCAAGGGCGATCATCATATAAAGTTTAATCATTTTCGTATCGTTTAAGGGGGCTTTGGGCGTCGCGATCTTTTAGGTAATCAAGCTTTTGCTTAATTTTTTGCTCAAGGCCACGATCGCTCGGTGTATAATATTGTTTGTCTTGAATTTCTGGCGGTAAGTATTTTTCACCTGCAGCAAAAGCACCCTCTTCGTTGTGTGCATAGCGATACTCAGCGCCATAGCCTAAATCTTTCATTAGGTTGGTGGGCGCGTTTCGTAAATGCTCAGGCACTGGGTAACTTGGCTCATTTTTGGCATCTGCCTTTGCTTGGTTAAACGCCATATAAACGGCATTACTTTTAGGTGCGCTGGCTAAATATAGGGTAGCTTGTGCAATGGCACGCTCGCCCTCACTTGGGCCTACACGCTGAAATATATCCCATGCATTTAACGCCACTTCCATTGCCCGCGGGTCGGCGTTACCTATGTCTTCTGTGGCAATGGCAAGTAAACGCCGTGCTACATAAAGTGGGTCACCGCCGCCGGCTAAAATACGGCAGTACCAATAAAGCGCACCATCGGGGGAGCTACCTCGTACTGATTTATGAAAAGCCGATATTAAATCGTAAAATTCATCGCCGCCTTTATCGTATTTAGCTAAATGGGTTGGCAGTACTTGGCTTAATACGTGCTCATC
The DNA here is from genome assembly GCF_002331165.1 of Pseudoalteromonas sp. UBA2102. Lineage (NCBI taxonomy): Bacteria > Pseudomonadati > Pseudomonadota > Gammaproteobacteria > Alteromonadales > Pseudoalteromonadaceae > Pseudoalteromonas > Pseudoalteromonas sp. UBA2102. Next base: position 1,550 of record NZ_DCYU01000150.1, on the reverse strand, counting down.
TACGTTGTATGTGCCATTTTGCTCACTCGTTAAATCAACCGCTTGCTCAAGTAAGTTTAATACTTTACGGGCATCGCCACCGCTTGCTTGGCAAAGCGCCTGTTTGGCGTTTTCGGCAATAACAATGTTTTTTTGGTTTAGTTGCTCATCTTGCTTAAGTGCGCGCTCTATCACAGTGTATAAGTCGGTATCGGCTAGCGACTTTAAAACATACACGCGTGCACGCGACAAAATAGCGTTGTTAAGTGCAAATGAGGGGTTTTCGGTTGTCGCGCCTACAAATATAAAAGTGCCGTCTTCTATGTGAGGTAAAAATGCATCTTGCTGCGATTTATTAAAACGGTGTACTTCGTCAACAAACATAAGCGTGCGCTGCCCGCGGCTTTGTAGGTTATCGTGCGCTTGCGTTACGCTGTCGCGAATATCTTTTACGCCTGCGGTCACAGCCGACATTTGTATAAGTTCGGCATCGGCGTGGTTTGCAATAATTTGCGCAAGGGTGGTTTTACCTACCCCAGGCGGCCCCCACAAAATTAAGCTGTGGCAACGCCCTGCAACAATGGCTTGGTGCAAGGGCTTGTCGCTACTTAGTAAATGCTGCTGACCTATGTATTCGTCAAGCGTTGTTGGGCGCATACGCGCCGCAAGTGGGCGTACATCGGGCCCAAAGTTAAAGCCTAAATTACTCACCGTTACTCTGATCGTCTATTTCTACACCCTCTGGTGGGGTAAATTCAAAGGTGCTTGTATCAAGCGCGGTATTTACTTGTGCATTGTTAAAACTAAACGATGAAAGCTGACCAGAATTATCCGTCACAACTAACTTAGCAAGGCCTTGCTCGTTACCTGCAAAGGTAATATCAAGTTGCTCTACTTGGCTTTCTACGCCTTTATTTGGCGTTACACTAAAGCCAGAGTCTGTGGCTTGAACACTGTATTTTTCCCATTGTGCAGGGTCTTTTGAGGTAAGCAATACAAACGGTGTTGAGTCTATAAGGCTGTGGGTATCCATAATAGTTACTTGCTCAGCAAAGCTGTCGAAGTAATAGGTTTTGTCGCCATTTGATACAAATAAGGTATCATCTGGGTTTGTTTGCTGCCAGCGGATCATCATTGGCTGTTTAAGGGCAATTGTGCCCTCGCCTTGCATAACCGATTGGCCTTGCGAGTCGGTTACGTTTTGAGAAAACTGCGCTTTAAAACTTTTAAGGGTGGCGAGTTTGTCTTGCAGTGCTTGGCTGTCGTCAGCAAAGCTAGGCGTGGTAATTAAACTGCCAAGCACTAATAATAAACTGTTTAATTTTTTCATTAATTTGCTCCATTAGGTACTAATACATCGCGAGCGCCGTTGTGGCCAGGCGAACTCACGATACCCGATGTTTCCATTTGTTCTACTAGTCGTGCTGCACGGTTATAGCCAACACGCAATTTACGTTGTACTGACGATACCGATACTTTGCCAGTTTCGATTACAAACGCAACGGCTTCGTCGTAAAGTGGATCTGATTCGTCATCTGCGTTTTCATTGGTTTCACCTGGTAATAAAACAT
>NZ_DCYU01000103.1:0-18616 GCF_002331165.1 Pseudoalteromonas sp. UBA2102 | reverse complement strand
TTTGCTAAAAGCTAAAAGCTAAAAGCTAAAAGCTAAAAGCTAAAAGCTAAAAGTGCTCATATAGTAAACACTTTCGCCCTATGCTTTAATATTAAAAAAGGGAGGGCGTTATGCGTAAAAATCTATTTTTATTTAATAAACACTTTGCTGCAATGGTTGCGCTAGGGGCTTTAGCTGCGCCGTTACCTGTATTGAGTAACGAGCCTGGGGTATTAGTTGAGCAGCTATGTGCCAGTTGCCATAGTTTAAACAACCTTGATCGCAGTGCGGGTTATAGCCAAGCGGATTGGCAAACACTTATAAGTTATATGGTAGATACAGGCGAGGGTACTGCGCTTAGTAAAGATATTAGCGCGTATTTGGCCAAGCATTACCCTGTTAATAATAAGCGCGAGTCAACGGTGGTTAAAGGCGATTTAAAACTAAGCTTTAAATACTGGCAAGTGCCTACGCTTGGGCAACGCGCTCGCGACCCTGTGCAAGGTGAAAACGGGCTTATTTGGTGGGTTGGCCAGTGGGGCAATATTTTAGGTAGATTAAACCCTGAAACCGGTGAAATGAAAGAGTACACTTTGCCAAGTGGTACGTATGCGCACAGTGTATCGCTTGATAAAAACCAAACCCCTTGGTTTTTAGGTAATAAAAATGGCACGGTTGGGTATTTAGATTTAAAAACCGAAAAATTTAAAGTGTATAAAATGCCTGATAAAAACGCCCGTGACCCGCATACAGGCGTGTTTGATGATGCGGGCATATTTTGGTTTACCCTGCAGCACAGCAACATGATTGGCAGGCTAAACCCTAAAAGCGGCGATATTAAACTGGCTACTTTACCCACTAAAGGCTCGCGGCCTTATGGTATAAAGCTTGATTCTAGCGGGACGCCGTGGGTGTCGTGTAATGGCAGTAACTGTTTGGTTAAAGTTGATAAAAACACCATGGAGCTTAGCGAAATAAAACTCCCAGGTGCTAAAACACATACTAGGCGCCTTGCCATTACGCCTGATGATATGGTGTTTTATGTAAACTCTGGCATGGGCAAACTTGGCCGCTATAACCCTAAAAACGGCAATATCACCGAGTGGGATAACCCAAGCGGTAAAAACAGCCACCCGTATGCCATTGAATATGCCGATAATGCTATTTGGTTTAATGAGTCGGCTAAGCGCCCCGAAACGCTGGTTAGGTTTGATTTAAAAACTCAAACCATGCAAAGCTGGCAAATTCCCAGTAAAGAAGGGGTTTACTCTGGCTTAATTAGGCACATGCGTATGGGCAATAACGGCTTAATTATTCATCAAACGGCTACTAATCAATTAGCCGAAATTACGTGGTCTAAGTAATTGAGTTTATTAACGCGTTATATAAAAGCGCTTAGCGTTAGTGCATTTATTTATGTGGTAGGAGTTTTTTACAACGGTTAGCAATATTTACTGTGTAAATGAAAGCAGTAGTTTAGGTTTGTTATTTAACTCATTGATTAATAGTAATAATTTAAGTGGTTTAGGTTTTGCTTAGTAATAGCTGTATTTTTTAAATAAATAAAGGAGTTATTATGAGCACGGTTATTACTGGGTTATTTGAAAGCGCATCACAAGCAACACTGGCTATTTATAGATTAGAAGCATTAGGTATTAATGAAGCTGATATAAGCATTGTAGCCAATGACTCATACGCAAAGGAAGACTTTGCCTTAGACGAAGGAACCAAAGCGGCTGAAGGCGGCATTGTTGGTGCAGCGTCTGGTGGTATTATAGCTGCAATTGTTGGCGGTTTTACTGCCGTAGGTACCGTGGCAACCGGTGGTACAGGTTTATTAGTAGCTGGCCCATTAGTGGCTGCATTTGCAGCGGGCGGCGCTGGTGCTGCCGTTGGCGGAAGTTTAGGCGCTGCTATTGGGGCGTTTATTCCTGAGCACGAAGTTAAATTTTACGAAGACGCCATTGAAAAAGGCTCTATATTAATTGGTGTTAAGTACGACAGCGATAACAAAAGCGCGATTGAAGAAATACTTAAAAATGCAGGCGCGAGTAGTGTGTCTACCGCGTAAAGCTAATTAACTTAAAGTAATAAAAAAGGTGAAACTTAGTTTCACCTTTTTTTTATGCTTTTTTACGTTGCACTTTAGTAGCTATTAGCTTACTTAGATTTACGTTTGTCGAGCACATAATGTACGGCCATTCTTGCCACGCCTGCACCAATGCCAGATACCACCGCCCATGTAACGGCTTCTTTAAGATCTGTATGCTCGCTCGGCTTGTCTTTTGGGGCGGGCTCGTTGGTTACCTTTTCCCACGATTTTTGTAAACTTTTTCTGGTTAGCATGCCAGCTGACGCGGCGGCTAGGCCTATACCTAGTGTTTTAATTAGTTGCTTGTTACTCATAATTCCCTCGATTGTTTAATAGCGATAGGGTCATCTATAACCCGTTTAATAACACTAGTATGTTCAGCAATTAGTATACCGATAGCGCAGCAGGCGTGGTGAGCATGGTTTATTTTAGCGTGTGCATGGGCGCGTATTTTGATTAAACGCGCTGTGCTATTGGCTTAGCGCGGTATTAGTAAATGCTCTATTAAGCGTTTAAGCTGCTTTTTTACCCGTTTTGAGCGGTACTTAGTATTAGGCGGGTGGGCGTGTTAAGCCTGTAAAGTTGTCATTTCTTTTGTAAATTTGCCCTAGTTTTTGTGCAGCGTTTAAGCAAAAACACGCAGTAAATTTTAAGTATGTGTAGTGGTTAATTATCTAGCCTTTTTTATTTTATTTTTAATCAATGCGTTACGTTTAGCGCAGGTGAAATTTTTTGCCTACAGTGAGCTTGGTATAGAGATTGTACCTAATAACTGAGCAGTCGCGTTATTTACAAACCTGATACTACATGAGGAGATCATGATGAATTGTTTACAGTTTGATTCAACCGCTAAAAAAAGCGTAACACGTATTTTTAAACCAGCTTGCGCCATATTATTTACCGCTGCAATGCTACAAAATAGCGCATTGGCGAATGTAGATGTTGATATGCATGCAGTAAGTAAGTCGGGGCAAGGTGAGCTACTTGGCACCGTTACACTGACAGAAAATGAGCACGGGGTGGTATTTACCCCAGCGCTTAAAGGCTTAACGCCTGGGCAGCATGGCTTTCATGTTCATCAATATGCTAGCTGCGAGCCAAAGCAAAAAAACGGTAAAGTTGTACCTGCCGGTGCTGCAGGTGGGCACTTTGATCCTAACAGTGCTAAACACCACGATGAACCCTGGAGTAATGGCCACCTAGGCGATTTACCTGCGTTATTTGTAAATGAGCGCGGCGAAGCTAAATCGCCTGTTTTAGCGCCAAGGCTCAAGCTTGAGCAGCTTAAACAACACGCAGTGATGATCCACAAAGGGGGCGATAATTATGCCGACGAACCCAAGAAATTAGGTGGTGGCGGTAAACGTGTTGCGTGCGGTGTAATTAAGTAATACGGAGATTATTTATGCCTTATCAAAACACAAACGAGTTACCGGATTCGGTGAAAAGTAACTTACCTAAACATGCCCAAGAGATATATCAAGAGGCGTTTAATAGCGCGTGGGATACCTACGAGGACCCAAGCGATAGAAAAAACGACGACGACCGCGAAACCACAGCGCATAAAGTGGCTTGGTCTGCGGTTAAAAATAGCTACAGTAAAAATGATAATGGCAATTGGGTTAAGTCGAGTAATTAGTTACTGGTAAAAGTAAAATACCAATGCATAAAAAAGCCGCTACAAAAGTTGTAGCGGCTTTTTTATAGCGCAATTAGGCTACTCGCTTTTGTGCTTGCGGCGTTTATAAAAGGCAAAACCACCCACTACACACGCTAATATAACCGCCATAATAATAGTAAATGCCCACGGCCCAAAATTAGCAATGGCAGGAAGTGCAAGGGCAGTAACAATACCGCCGCCAACCACGGGCTCATAAAGTGGTTGTTTGTAACTAAAGGGGCGAATATGCTCGCTTGGGTTTAAGGTAGCCTGTTTTAGCATTAACAGTCCAACCGCCGTAGTGCCCATAGATTGCCCAAGCTCGCCAATTCCTCTCACTTTCCAATCCTTTGGGAAAAACCACCCACCAAAGAAAAAGTAAATAGCCGCGCTATAGGCAACCCCCACTGCGCCTAAAATTAAAATACTTTGCCAATATTTAGCAAGTACCGATAAGTTAAGTGCACCCAGTGCGGCAATTATTAGTAAATCGAGGGAGAGGTTAGAAAGCAGATTTATTTGATAGTGACTAATTAAGTTACCCATGCCTGATTTATTAAGCACTATTTGCACCACTAAACCCACCATCATCGCAATGGGGAATAAAGGCATGTACTCAAGTATTTTTACCGATGAATCGGCAAAAAGGCTTTTTTCGGCTACTTGTAAGCCACTAAGAATAAGCCAAGCAACAATAACAACCGTGCCTAAAATAGCAAAGTGCAGGCCAAATGGGCGGTCTTTTACTTCTACTTTTTCGTCGTGGCTAATTTCAAGTTCTTGGTCGCCCCCATCGGTGCGGTTAGACATAATAGTCCCTAACACGATGGCGCTTATAAGGCCTATTGTTGCTATACCTAACCCCAAGTCCATACCTTTTGCAAAATCGATACTTTCAAAAGTGGATTGCAAGCCAGCTACGGTGCCATGCCCGCCCTGAAATCCCACCGCAATGAGTGCGCCGGCAACTTCGTTGGTATCAAATAAAGGGGCAAGTACTAATAATGCCGTGATCATACCCACCACATATTGGCCAATGGCAATGCTGTAGCCAAAGCTTAAATTGGGTAGGCTTTGGTTTAGCGATTGTTTAATTGTAGGTATTTTTTTACCTAAAAATAAACCTGCAAACACCACTACAATTAAATACCCTGGTAGCTTCTTCCATATGCTTGTGACCTTTTCATCTATCCATAAATTAGTGCCTTGGAGCGACAAATTAATATACTCACCAAGTAATTGTGGCCCTAATAAAAGAGCCAATACGCCAGCAATTAACGATGAGGGCACAATTAAGCCCTTTAAAAATGTGTACTTAATTAAATTACCTAGCGTTAAAAAAAAGGCCAGTAGTAGTAACGACTTAAAAAATATAGCTATATCCATAACTGATTTAACCTATGTTTTATGCTCCTTTAAACTACTCACTAATAAAAAGAGCTATACATGTTTGAGTGCTAAATACGCTAAGTAGCAATATATATTCCAGCGATTTTTAAATTTTAAGTTATTGATAATTCTATTTTAAATATTTAATGCTGAATTGAGTGCAACGGCTTTACAGAGTGTTTGTATAATTTTCAAACTAAAGTGTTAGGTAATTACACAGGGAGCGCGCTAAACACTCGTGTGAGTTTCGCTTAAATGTGCGTTACTATTTGGCAAAATTAAGTTTGTTTAAACCTATTGGGATTACGTTGAATTATTTAGCTCACCTTTACTTTGCACAACCAACTGCCGATTCACACTTTGGCAATTTATTAGGTGATTTTGGTGGACGCAGGCACGCAGAATACCTGCCCAATAGCGTTAAAAGTGCACTAGAAAACCATTACTTAGTCGATAAATTTACCGACTCTCACCCGTTAGTAAAAGAAGCCAAGCAGTACTTTTCACCCGAGCGTAAGCGCTTTGCAGGCGTAGCTATTGACGTGCTGTTTGATCACTTTTTAATTAGGCATTGGCAGCAATTTAACAAACATCCTTTAAATGATTTTAAACGCAGCAGCTACGCACTTTTAAATGAGCGCATAGCGGTTATGCCACCGCGCATGCAGCATGTTGTAACCAGCATGACTACAAATGATTGGTTTAAAGAATACGAAACTATAGAAGGGGTAGGGCTTGCGCTTGATAACATAGCCAAACGCATTCGTTTTACTAATAACTTTGCAGGTTCCGCTGAGGATATAGCGCAAAACTACCATGAGTTAGAATCGGTATTTTTAGCATTTTTCCCTGAGTTAATTGAACATGTTAATGAACACGCCTTAGAAAGGGCGTATTAAAAACAATGCTTAAATGTGTTTAATATTGAACGTGCATTATTGCGTGTACTGCTAGTTTGTTTTTGTTAAATTTCGCGGCTCTATTATTGCCATTTGTATAGCTTAAAGGATTAACTAAATATGGATTTTTCTACGATTTTGGCCACGTTATTAGGCCAGCTTTGGTACTTTATACCGCTGTTTATTTGTATTGGTGTTTTTAAAACACCTTGGTTTAAAGGAGCGATGGGAGAGTGGCAAGTTAATGTGCTAATTAAACTGTTTTTAAATAAGGCAGATTACACGTTAATTAAAAATGTGACGCTGCCTACTTTTGAAAACGGCATCGAAAATGGCACTACACAAATTGATCATATTATTGTGTCTGAGTTTGGTGTGTTTGTGGTGGAAACTAAAAACATGAAAGGTTGGATTTTTGGTTCAGCAAATCAAAAAATGTGGACACAAAAAATTTTTAAACACTCATCAAAATTTCAAAACCCACTGCATCAAAACTACAAGCATTTAAAAACACTTGAGTCGTGTTTAAACATAAACAGTCACGCATTATTTTCGGTTATTATTTTTATTGGCGACAGCACATTTAAAACTAAACTACCTGAAAATGTTAGGTTTGCACGCGGCGGTATTGAGTACATTAAAAGTAAAACCGAGCGAGTACTTAGTGCTAATACTAAAAACGATATAGTAAATACAATTGAAAGCGGAAAATTAAAACCAAGTTTTAAAACAAATCGCCAACATGTAAGCCATGTAAAAACGCTTATTGAACAAAAGCAGGCGCCAAAAAAAGAACGCTCAGAAACTCAGATATGCTCACGTTGCGGTGAGGAAATGGTACTACGTAAAGCAAAGAAAGGTACTAATATAGGAAATACGTTCTTTGGCTGTAGTGCATTCCCTAAATGTAGAAATAGTGTTGAAATTTAAAAGGAAGTTATTTATATGCCCGATATAACGGCATTGTTTTATATAGCTATTATGGCTTTTTATTTATTACACAAAAACGAAGAAGCCAAAATATTAGTTCCCGTTATTGGCTTTGCAGCAATCCCTCTTTTTAGTAACGATTACTGGCAATGGTTTCAGCTTAGTGCGGCACTGAGTGTTGTGGTTATAGTGATAGAAAAAGAGAAAGCAGGGTATACAGGCGGTGGTGCTGTTTCGGCATTTGCTGCATTTTTTATCGGCGCTTTATTAGTTAGTATTCTTATACACGCGACTTCGTCTGCGGTTACTAGTTTAAACTCTACAAACTTTAATTTTAAACATCCACTAAGTTACGCGTGGCCTAGGGAGGTTGTAATTTTATATGCGTCTGCGTTTATAACTGCATTGCTTGGGATATTGTTTAACGTTCGTATGCTTGTAGCTTTTTATGGCGCAGTAATTATTGCGTGTTTACTTGCTGTTTTACCTCACTTTTGTGGCTCTTTTTTATATGGCTTAGCATTAAGTGTAATTATTATTGTAGTTACTTTTGCCGTGGCATTTATTAAAAAGGCACAAGAAGAAGCACGCTTTATATTTGCTTATATTGGTGCAGGGTTAATACAAGTGAGCTGTTTGGTTAAGTACTTTAGTTAACTATTTTTTGAACGACTGCTCAAGTTGTGGTTTAATTGTAGCTACTACTTTTAGGAGCGTTTTATGATCAAATTTTATTTTCACCATACACCTAACCCAATGAAGGTTGCTTTGTTTTTAGAAGAAACAGGCTTACCGTTTGAACTTGTGCCACTTGATACCTTAAAAGGTGAGCAACACACACCTGAGTTTAAAGCCATCAATCCTAACGCAAAAGCACCTGCCATTGTTGATGGTGAAACTCGTGTGTTTGATTCGAACGCTATATTAATGTACCTAAGTGAAAAACACGGTAAGTTAGCAGGTAAGCCAGAGAATCGCGCCGAAATGCTTTCATGGTTAATGTTTATAGCATCGGGCCTTGGGCCGTATTCTGGGCAAAGTGTACACTTTAGACACATGGCGCCTGAAGGGCTTGATTACGCAGTTAACCGCTACTTGCGTGAGGCGCAGCGCCATTACGAAGTGCTTGATGCACACCTTGAAGGTCGCGACTTTATAGTGGGCGATGAATACACTATTGCTGATGTATCTGCTTGGGGTTGGATTGATAAAGCGCCAGTAGTACTTGGTGAAGAAGGACTAGCACCATACCCTAATTTAAAGCGTTGGTTTGAAAGCATTGATAGCCGCCCAGCGGTTGCGCGTGTACGCAAAATTGGCACCGATGTCGCCTTTAAAAAAGAGTTTGATGAAGAAGCCAAACGTGCGTTTTTCCCATCTAATTACCCGAAGAGCTAACGCTTAAAAAGTAAAAAAGGGCAATTAATATTGCCCTTTTTTTTATGTATATTAATTGCTTAGCTTTATTATAATGCCACTAAGCTTTGCGTGAGCATTGCTTTAATTTGTTTAACTATGTTGGCTTCTGTTTCGGGTTCAAATTGTTGAATACGCGGGGTATGGATATGCCCAGTAGGAATGCTCGAATTTAGCGCGTCACGCAGGCGAATACTACGATACGATATTTCGTTAGACAAATAACCACCCCCGCCGCCATTTACCGCAACACTGTTTTTAAGCGCGCCGTACGAGCCGGCTTTAAAGGTTTTATTAAGTGTAGTTACTTCGCGGTTGTCGATTACTTTATATGGGCCTTTGGCGTTTTGCATGGCGCTTACTGGTAGGCTAAATTTTACAAACTCATTACCAGGTAGTGGGCGGCCATTTAGCTTGGGTATAACAGGGCTTGTTTGCGTACCGCCGTAGACAATATTGGCGTTATCTGGCGCGGTTACGCTGCGGCGTTTACCTGGGAAGTGCTCTAAATCAAACTCGGTTCTGCCCATGCTAACCGTTACAACCATATCGACGTTGTTAAGTGCATAGTAGGGAGCAAGGAGTGATTCTATTATACCTTGGTCAAAGTCTTCGTAGCGTACTGGTACCATAACCGTGTTAATTTCGGCGCTAACGCCATTGTAATTAATAACTTGGCCGTCGAGTAACAATGCGGCGACCCCAGATGGGTTACTTTGGTTGATATTTTTGTCGAGTAAAAAAGGGTCAAATCCGGTAAGTATAATTTTTTTATCACTGCCTGATGAAAAAGCTAAATCGGTGCGGCCTCGGGTGCCCTCTTCAAGCATGCTTAGCAGCGTATTTATTTGCGCGTCAGATAGCTCAACGTTAGCTTCGGTTGTACGTATTACTTTGCTTGAAAGCAAGCGCGCCCAGTAAAGTGCTCGGTCGTCGTAATTGTTAGTTTTAATGATGCGTTGCTTAGCGCTTTCCCACAGCTCAAAACTATAGGTTTGAATGAGCTGCTTTGCCTCTTTAAAGTTATTGAGTGCTTTAAACTGTTGCTTAAAGGTGGTTACTTCTTTATTAAAGGCGTTTAACACAGTAGGCATAGCTGTTTGCGCTTTGCTGATGCGTTGTTCTTCAACGGTGAGTGGATTACTTAAAGCTGCGAATGAAGAGGCCATTAAGCTGGTTGCTAGTAATACTTTGATCATGATACTCCTAATTAAGCCGTTGTTATTTGAGTAACTTACTATCCTACTATTAAACAGTGAGGGCAATTGTTTAAAGTTGAATTAACTGATATCTGGTACGGATGGAATGTTACATTATTACATTTTGATGAATTTAGCAAAGCGCCGCACTTCTAGGGAGTTATTTCCTTTACTATAGATTTAATAAAAAACACGGGAATAAAATAATGGTTTCTAGAAGAGAGTTTTTATTAAGTGCAGGCTCGCTTGCGTTTATTGGCTTATCGCGCAGCGCAATGGGTAACGTTGCTTTACCTGAAGTAACAACAAAGTTACCTGCTTATGGCCCATTAATAGCCGACCCTCAGGCCTTATTAGATTTACCTAAAGGCTTTAGTTATCGGGTTATATCGGCACTTGGCGATAAAATGGATGATGGTTTAGACGTACCCGACCGTGCCGATGGCATGGGTTGTATTGCATTAGATAACGAACGCGTAGCCCTTATACGTAACCATGAGCTACAACCTAAACACATTAATAAAGCATCTGATTTAATTAGTAACCACAAAACCCCCTTAGCCTATGATTCATTTAAAAATGGTGTAGCTTTGCCTGGGGGCACTAGCCATATAATTTATAACTTAAAAGAGCAAAAACGCGAGCAAGAGTATTTATCGCTGTGTGGCACAATAAGAAACTGCTCAGGCGGTGTAACGCCGTGGGGGAGTTGGCTAACCTGCGAAGAAACCGTTATGGATAAAAGCGATGGCTTGTCTCAATCTCACGGCTACATTTTTGAAATACCAGCCAGCGCCAAAGGCCTAATTAAGCCAGAGCCATTATATGATATGGGCCGTTTTAACCATGAAGCCGCCGCAATAGACCCACAAACCGGTATTGTTTATTTAACTGAAGATAGAGGCGATAGTTTGTTTTATCGGTTTATTCCTCATCATCGCGATAAGTTAAATAAAGGCGGCACATTGCAAGCGATGGTAATTAAAAACCAGCCTCAGTTTGATAGTCGAAATTGGGATTCACCGGCCATGCCATTACACAGCGACCTTTTAGTTGAATGGATAACGCTCACAGACCCTAAAAGCCCAAATGATGACCTACGTAAGCAAGGTTATAAAAAAGGTGCAGCCTTATTTGCACGAGGAGAGGGAATACATTGGGGTAAAAATGAGCTTTATTTTTGCTGTACTAATGGGGGCAAAAAGCAGTTAGGTCAGGTAATGAAGTACACACCTTCAAAAAACGAAGGCACTGAGTTAGAGCAAAATGAGCCTGGTAAAATACAACTATTTGTAGAAAGTACAAACGAGTCGTTATACAACTTTGGTGATAATTTAACGGTAGCACCTAACGGGCATTTAATTGTATGTGAGGATCAATACACAGATACGGTGAATAACCATTTACGCGGGGTAACACCCAAAGGAGAGGTGTATAACTTTGCTAAATTGCATGCGCAAACAGAGCTTGCTGGGGCGTGTTTTTCACCAGACGGACAAACCTTGTTTGTAAACGTATACATACCAACTAAAACGTTGGCTATTACTGGTCCTTGGGATAGTTTTAAGCTTTAAAGTGGTAAAAAATACAAACGCTTAGTATAGGTATGCTAAGCGTTTGCATTTTAACAATCCTTGTAGGTTTACCAAATCCGTTAGCAAGCTTTAATCATCCTTGGTGCATTTACTACATCCTTTATGTAATAAGCAACGGGTCCTTGTAGTTTGCACTTCATCCTGTACCTACTTATGTAACGTATCCTTGTCTCTTTATTAGTCCTTTAACTCTTATTAACATTCCTTGTATGGCAAAGTGGGTAATAAATTAATGATTTAGTTTACCTGCAGACGATTCAATGTGTGCACGTACAAACCATTGAAACTGCTCTAAGTCACCTAGCTGGCTGGTGATCATATCCTCTGATACTGGGTCTAATTCAGACAGCGTGCCAATGGCTTTGCGGTGGTCGGCGTTTACGCCACTGTATACTTTGTCTAATGCACCTAAATGCTCTACTACAAAGGCTTTACCTAATGAGTATTCTTCCCATGTGCGGCGATCTACAATTGACTTAGGTGTACCTTGTGGCGTACCGCCTAATGTAGCAATACGCTCTGCGATGGTGTCGGTCATTTCGCGAATAGCATCGACTTGTGGGTCTAACATTTCATGCACACCAATAAAGCTTGGGCCTACTACATTCCAGTGAATATGCTTTAAAGTAAGTTGTAAGTCTAAAAGCGCTACGAGTCGGTTATCGAGTGTTTCAATTGTTTTTTTTGCTGATTCGTTATCCATACCTGGGGCTGTAAATTCAATTGGGTGTTGTGAGTTACTCATAATGTCTCCCGTTGTGTAATTTGTTGTATGTAGCCATTGCTACCATTTAACTTGCAATACATGAAGCAAAGCCTATGCCTACCAAGTTTATTTGTTTAAGTTGTTGATATTTAATGTTTTATTTTTCATTGGGTACGTAGGGTTAAAAAGGAGAGACGTAGAACATGAATTTTATGCACTTATTTTTGTAAATTGTGCACAGTAGTAAAAAACTGTGGCTGTTTATCGAAAGAGTTGAAATTTGTTTATGCTCAATAAGGCGTAGTCTGTGTAATACAGCTACCTAATGTGTTTAGTCTTACAATTCACGCCGTTATTAAATTGCCTTTAAAGCTCACCTTAATATTGCATGCGCTACAACCTCTAAATAAAACCCAGTAAATAAGCTAAGCAAGGGTATACAAAATATAAAGGTGCTTATTTATTACCTGCGTAATGATTAATTCAGGTGTTTTATACAGGGCTAACGCTGCTCTTTTAAAGCCGCGCTACTGGGCTTTACTGCTTAGATTTTAAAAATCAGCCTTTGTACTTATTTAATCTCTTTAGTTGGTGAATGCTCACTGATATACTCCCGCCGTATTTTAATTGGGGTTATGTAAATAAATCATGAATTTTTTAAAAACACTGTTTACAACATCTATACTGCTTTTGTCTCACTCAGCACTAGCAGAAAATTGGAGCGTCACACAGCTTCACACAAATTTTGGCGATGCCTTAAATCCCTTTACCGGGGAGTCGTCATTTACACGCACCTACACCATAGAGCATGCCTCAGAGCATGACTTAGGTGATAATTACTTTTTTATCGACTTTTTAAACGACAGCCTTAGTGATGGTTTTCAAGATACGGGTATATATGGCGAGTGGTACACAACACTTAGCTTATCAAAAGCCTTTGATACCTCTGTGCGTTACGGTGCAATAAAAGACACAGGTTTAGTGTTTGGTATAAACGCCGGTGAAGAGGGGTTAATGAAATATACCCCAGGCATCAAGCTCAGCTGGGATGCCCCAGGCTTTGATTTTTTAACAACTACTTTTGCAGGTTATATTGATGCCAACGGCGGCGTGCAAAAAGATCAGCTAGCCAAGCAAGACAACAGCATTTTTATAGACCTTGCATGGGGTGCACCTTTTACACTAGCTAGCCAAGCATTTTATTTTACCGGCCACGTAGAATATATTTCTGGGCGTGATGACGAACTAGGCAATAAAGTTAATGAGTGGTTGCTTGCTCAACCCGCTGTGCACTGGGATGTAGGGCAAAACTTTAATTTAAACCCGCAACAGTTAATGGTAGGGGTAGAGTGGCGCTATTGGTACAACAAGTTAGGGACTAATAAAATAGAAAACCAGCCCTTTTTACATGCTATTTGGGTATTTTAAGCACAGCTTGCTTTGCTAGGCTGATAAAAAATAGCGCCTTTTGGCGCTATTTTTAGTCAGTGTGGTTGGAATTTTAAGTGGTTGGTTGTTACTCATAACCACGAGGTTTTTTGGTTTTAATAACTGCAATATAAGCATGCCAACTGGCGTAACTAAGCAAAGGCATAATTACAATAAAGCCCGTGGCGCCGGTAGCAAAACCAACAGCTACCAATACAAATATACAAATTGACCATACCACCATAGCGGCAAAGTTAGTTTTTACAGCGTTCATAGAGCTTATTACAGCGGTCATAATATCTACTCGGCGCTCCATCATTATTTGTGGAGCAAAAGCAGAAAGCGAAAATACAGTCACCAGTAATACCCCTCCTATTATGCTGCCTAACGTTAAAAACGCCGATAACTCTTCAAAGGTGGGATTGGCGTGGCTAGGATATAAAGCATGCACAAGCGCAGCTAAACGCATCCAAGCAATCATGATAACCATTAGCATTATTGCAAAGCCCCATTCGCCTACTGGGTTTCTAAACATCGACTTTATAGAGTGGCTAAATGTGGGTTTATGGCCTTTTTCAAGCTCCCATGCTACATCGTAAAGGCCTGCCGCGAAGGCTGGGCCTATTAATGCAAACGCCACGGTTGCAGGCAGTATTACTAAATATGTACCTGTAAACATTGCCGAGTAAACAATAGCAACAGGAATAAGGGTAAATATTACCCCGTAAATAAGGCTCAATATGGGCGCACGGGTCATGTCTTTAAATGCCAGTGCTAGCCAGTGAAAAGCCGCAAATGTGTTTACCTTATTGCATTCAATGCAGCGGGCAAATTCAGAGTGTTTATTAATCGTATTTGTTGTTGGCATAACAACGCTCCTTAACAAGGTGTCTCTTAAAGGTTTAGAACACATTGGCTTTATTTACAAATGTAAGGGCTGAGTAAAATTAGAGATTGAATAATTAAAGAGAAATTTTTAATTATTGGGTATCAATAACTTAATTTTTTTGTTTATAGGTAAAACTATACGAATGAAAATCTTGAATTGTTCACTAAGTAGTCGGTTTATTTTGTGTCATGTCTAAATTAAAGAATTATTGTAGCCCAAGTAGGTAGGCTACAACCGTAAACAATAATAAGTTAGATCATTTCAGCGTCGATGTGACGTATTAAGTTTGTGACCCAATTTACATACTGACGGTGAATTTTTTTGCCATTGTAATTAAGGTTTTTAGAGCTAACGTAACTAACACTATAAGCAGTTTCATCGAAGTTAATTGCAACTGTTAGTTGGTGAGTTCTAATGTTCAAAACACCATTAATTACTCCTTCAGATTCAGGTGTACACTCCCACCCTAGTTTTATACAGGCTTTAACTATCCCTTTTTCGATCTGTTGAAGATCGCTATTCGTTGAAGAAATTTTTGGAATTGGATGGTCCTCAAAATTTTTAACTGGGACAGTTGTTGTGCAGCCTACAAAGAAGGTGAGTGCGGAGGCCATAAGTAGAAGGGAATGTTTTTTCATAATAGTCCTTTTTAATATTTAGCGAGCAGTAACCTAACTGCTACACGAGATTTACAGGTGCAATTATCGGTAAATTTACTTTTTAAAACCAGAGGTAATTTGTATTAAAGGATTATTTAAATTTAAAACGTAATAGAGCTGCTTTATATAAAAATACAATATAAAACTCGTAGGTAGGTTAATAAAAAGTTAATATAAAGTGTTTAATGTGCTTTTGTATTTACAACCAGTCTAACAGGAACAATAAAATGGACGAGATAATAAATAATATTGATGTAAATCAGTATTTGCCGGCAGCAGTAATGTGGGCAACAAATATTCTAATGGCAATTGTTATATTACTAATAGGCTTATGGCTTGCGGGTAAAGTGCGTAATATGATTATTAGTTTATGCCATAAATACACTCACTTTGATGACACGCTGTTTCGCTTTTTAGGCAGTATGGCGCGCTATGTTATTTTAGCGTTTGTATTTATTGCCGTGTTAAACCGCTTTGGTGTGCAAACAGCTTCAATTATTGCGCTATTAGGTGCGGCAGGTTTAGCTATTGGGTTAGCGCTGCAAGGTGCTATGTCTAACTTAGCTGCAGGTGTAATGTTACTTATATTTAGACCTTACAAAGTAAACGACTTTATTGAAGCCGCAGGGCGCTTTGGTAAAGTGACCGAGGTTGATATGTTTACAACAATTTTGCAAACGTTCGATAATCAGCAAGTTATTATCCCAAATAGCCAAATTTGGGGAGCGCAAATTATTAATCACTCGCATCATCCTATTCGCGGCGTAGATATGCACTTTGGTGTGGCATACGATGAAAACACCGACGCTGTTCGCAAAGTTATTGATAGCGTGCTTGAGGCTCACCCACACATACTAAAAGACCCTGCTCCTTTTGTTGAAGTAGAAACACTAAACAACAGCTCGGTAGACTTTTTAGTAAGACCTTTTTGTAAAGGCGAGCACTACTTCGAAATTTTATACACTGTGCCAGAGCTGATTAAAAAAGCCCTTGATGAAAACAATATCGAAATTCCATTCCCACATCGTAAAGTTATTTTAGTTAACGAGAATAAAGATTAAGGCTTAAGCCTAAGAGCACTTTTTAAGTGCTCTTTTTTTGTCTGAAAAAGTTACACGCCTGTGTAATTTTTTCTTTTATAAATTACCTCAAATACTACTTTTTTGTCTGTACAGCCCTTTTTTTACTAGGTTGGATGGCTGGTCTTTATTTTGCATTTGCATAGTCGCTTTTAATTTAAAGCCCATAAAAACTATCGACCCATTAAATCAAATTGTATGAAGGACTAAACATGGCTGAATCATTTAAATACTCAGGCAATAAAGGGCATGGTGGCGAATTACATCAAAAGGCTTCTGATGAATACCCAACGATGACCACCGCGCAAGGGTGCCCTGTTAGCGACGATCAAAACTCATTACGTGCAGGCAAGCGCGGCCCAGGTTTATTAGAAGATCATGTAATGCGCGAAAAGCTGTTTCACTTTGATCACGAACGCATTCCAGAGCGTGTGGTACATGCCAGAGGCTACGGTGCTCATGGTTATTTTGAAACCTACGATACGCTTGAAGATTTAACCTGTGCTGATATTTTTCAGCGCAAAGGTGAAAAAACACCGGTATTTGCACGGTTCTCAACTGTGGCAGGGAATAAAGGGTCTCCCGATTTAGCACGTGATGTTCGCGGGTTTGCTGTTAAATTTTACACCCAAGAAGGAAACTGGGATTTAGTGGGTAACAACATACCTGTATTTTTTATTCAGGATGCGATGAAGTTTCCTGATTTAATTCACTCAGCTAAGGCTGAACCAGACCGTGGTTTTCCACAAGCGCAAACCGCGCACGATAACTTTTGGGACTTTGTGAGCTTATCGCCTGAGTCAATTCATATGATTATGTGGGCCATGTCAGATAGAGCCATACCGCGCTCTTTACGCTTTATGGAAGGCTTTGGTGTTCATACCTTTAAATTTATTAATGCAAATGGCGATGAAAAATTTGTTAAGTTTCATTGGAAACCAAAAGCCGGTATGCAGTCAGTAGTGTGGAACGAAGCACTTAAACTTAATGGTGCAGACCCTGATTTTCATCGTCGAGACATGTGGGAATCTATTGGTAAAGGCGACTTCCCAGAGTGGGAGCTAGGTGTACAAGTGTTTGATCAGCAATTTGCTGATGAATTTGAATTTGATGTTTTTGATGCCACCAAGCTTATACCTGAAGAGCAAGTACCCGTAAAAATTGTGGGCCGCATGGTGCTTGACCGTGTAGTTGATAACTTTTTTGCCGAAACAGAGCAAGTTGCTTTTTGTACTCAAAACATTGTACCTGGGCTTGATTTTACACCCGACCCATTACTGCAAGGGCGTAACTTTTCGTATTTAGATACTCAAACCAAACGCTTAGGCGGTCCTAACTTTACGCATATTCCGGTTAATGCGCCTAAATGCCCAATGCGTCATTTTCAACAAGATGGCCACATGGCAATGCATAACCCTAAAGGGCGTGCTAACTACGAGCCAAACTCGTGGAGCGGCGATGAGCATAACCCCCGTGAATGCCCAGTGCATGGCTTTAAAAGCTCAAGCGAGCCAGAAGTAAGCGGTGGAGATAAGCTGCGTTATCGCTCAGAAACATTTAGCGATCATTACAGCCAAGCGCGCCAATTTTACTTAAGCCAAACAGAAGTAGAGCAAGCGCACATTCAATATGCGTTTGTATTTGAGCTTTCAAAAGTAGAGCATGTGCCGATTCGCGAGCGTGTGGTTTCGCACTTATTAAATGTAGATAACACTTTAGCGCAAGAAGTTGCAAAAGGCCTGCGTCTGCAAGATATGCCAGAGCCGGCTGAAGCTGCTATGCCAACGCGTAACGATTTACCTGTATCGGATGCGCTAAGTATTTTAAAAAATGCGCCAGATACCTTTAAAGGTCGTAAGTTAGGTATTTTAGTGAGCGATGGCTTTGATGCTGATATTTTTAATTCGGTTACAAATGCCTTAGACGCTGAAGGTGCTAACTACGAAATTGTAGCCGCACAAGTAGGGGGTGCATGTTGTAGTAAAGGTAAGCATGTAGCAGCGGATCAAGTAATCAATGGCGGCCCTTCGGTGCTTTACGATGCGGTGATGGTACTTGCAACGCAAGAGGGCGCTAAGAAGCTTGCTGGTATCCCTGAGGCGAAAGACTTTGTGAGCGATGCGTTCGCGCACATGAAATACATAGGCTACACAAAAGATGCTATGGCATTATTTGAAGCCGCAGGGCTTGATGGTAAAGCCGACGATGGTTGGATAGATTTAAACATGCACTCTGCAGATAAATTTATTGAAACATTGCGCAATTTAAGATTTTGGCAGCGTTAGAACAAAACGCTTTAGAAAATAAAAACCACACCCAGTAAAGGGTGTGGTTTTTTTATGGCTAACTGGTTATGGTATTAACTCTAAACAGTAACTAATTGGATTTATTATGAAGCTTAAAGGCGCTTGTCACTGTGGCAAAGTAACGTTTAGTGTGAGCTCTAAACACCCTTATCCTTATAACTTATGTTACTGCTCTATTTGTCGTAAAACGGCCGGCAGTGGCGGGTTTGTTATAAATTTGAACGCACAATACAGCACGCTTGAGGTTACAGGGCGTGAACATATTACTGTTTATCATGCCAAAGTGGGTGATAAAACCAGCCCCGCTGAGCGCCATTTTTGTAAGCACTGCAGCAGTAACTTGTGGTTATATGATTCGCGATGGCCTGAGCAAGTTCATCCCTTTGCTGG
>NZ_DCYU01000041.1:0-3956 GCF_002331165.1 Pseudoalteromonas sp. UBA2102 | reverse complement strand
CTGTATGACGCTTGGTAAACTTACCAACGAAAAAGCACATGAGCTAAGTAGCGCAGGGCTTGATTACTACAATCATAACCTCGACACTTCGCCTGAATATTACGAGCAAATTATATCTACGCGTACCTTTGAAGACAGGTTAAATACCATAGATCACGTACGCGATGCCGGCATGAAAGTATGCTCAGGCGGTATAGTCGGTATGGGCGAGCAAGCAAGCGACCGTTACGGTTTATTAATGCAGCTGGCAAATTTACCACAACAGCCTGAAAGCGTACCTATTAATATGCTGGTAAAAGTAAAAGGCACACCGCTTGAAAACGTAGACGATTTAGATCATTTTGAATTTATACGTACCATAGCTACCGCCCGTATTATGATGCCACACAGCTATGTGCGTTTATCGGCAGGGCGCAGCGCCATGAACGAGCAAATGCAATCAATGTGCTTTTTTGCAGGCGCTAACTCAATATTTTATGGTGATAAATTACTCACAACCGAAAACCCAGAGGCCGATGCCGACATGAAGCTAATTAAAAAATTAGGCATGAACCCAGAAAAACACCAAGACTACTCAGACGAAGCCGTTGCCGCATCGCTGTCATCTCAAGTGGCCGATAAAGCAATGTCAGCCTTATTTTACGAAGCCTAAGCTTACCTTTTATGCCATTTGAATTTTTAAATACGCATTTGCAGCAACAACAGCAACATGCGTTATTGCGTAAACGCCATGTGGTGCAGCGCGCCACAGCACGTACCATTACAGTAAATAACGCAACGTACCTTAATTTTGCCAGTAATGACTATCTAGGCTTTGGTGATTGCAGTATTAACCTTGAGCAAATCAACGTACTCGGTAGCCACAGCTCACCTTTAGTTACTGGGTATCAGGCGCAGCAACAACAGCTAGAGCAATACTTATGTAGCGCGCTTGGCTACGAGGCTGGCATGTTGTTTAACTCGGGGTTTAGTGCAAATAGCAGTGTAATTAAAGCGTTGTTTAACGATAAAAGCGCTGCGCAAAACAGTGCTATTTTTCAAGATAAGCTCAACCACGCCAGTTTGATTGACGGCGCAATGCACTCAAATGCCGCATTGATCCGCTTTAGCCATAACGACTTAAAGCATTTACGTTCGCGGCTCGAAAAATCAAAAGCACACAATAAGCTAATTATTAGCGAAGGGGTGTTTTCGATGGATGGCGACACCGCCCCCATAAAAGAGCTGCTTGCTTTAGCTAAAGAGCACAATGCCTGGCTTATGATTGACGATGCACATGGTTTTGGCGCCCTAGGTAAAACCGGTTTAGGTAGCTGTGAGGCATTATTAGATGAAGGCTTAGCACTTCCCGATATACTGGTTATTACTTTTGGAAAAGCAGTAGCAAGCAGCGGAGCCTGTGTATTAGCAAATAACCAATTTATTAATTACATGCTGCAGTTTAACCGCGACTACACGTATTCAACCGCTATGTCGCCGCTTATGGCTGCACTTACGCTTACGCGCTTGCAAGCCATTAAATGTGCAGATGTTAAACGCGAGCAGCTTAGTAGTAACATTGCTTTTTTTAAGCAGCTTTGTAAACAACATGCCATTGCGGTAATGGATTCAAACACCGCTATTCAGCCCATTGTACTTGGCTGCGCCGAACAAACGTTACACGCAGCACAAAGGCTTAAACAGCAGGGCATTTGGCTAACCGCTATTCGCCCACCTACGGTTGCGCACAATACCGCGCGGTTACGTGTAACCTTAACAGCGGCGCATACCCATGCAGATATAACAGCCCTTGTTGAGCACTTAAAAGGCGCAATAGCATGATTGCGCAGGCTTTAGCTCATACCCACAGTAAGCAAGCTTTAAATAAAAAGCCCGCGCTTTTACCTATAAATGGGGCTCCACAAAATAGTGCGCTTATACAAAGTGCTGAGCAAGTACGCCCTCATACAGCGCTTAAAAAGGGGGCGAGTGATAAGTTTTCTAAAGCAGCTGAGCAGTACAACAGCCATGCCAATGTACAAAAACAGGCAGCAAGCGATTTATTTAAATTAATAAGCTCCCAGTCATGCAACCAAAATAAGCGCTGTGTAGATTTAGGAGCTGGCCCACTGGTGAATACCTCACAGCTAAGCAGACAATACGGCCAAGTCATCGCGATAGATTTAAGCTTAAACATGCTTAAAAGCGCTGCATTAACTAACCCAAAAATTTGCGCCGATATGGATAACCTGCCGCTACAAGCAAGCAGTATTGACGCCATATTTAGTAACTTTGCAGTGCAGTGGTCGGCTAATTTTGAAAAATTAATGCAGGCGCTTTATAAAAGCTTAAAGCCTGGCGGGCAGGCTTATATAAGCACAGTGGTTGCGGGTTCGCTTAACGAAATTAAAACAGCGTTTGCAGCGCTTGATAACCGTAGCCATATAAATACCTTTAATACACACGCTTATATAAACCAGTCGGTACAAAAGGCAGGGTTTAGTATTAATAGCTCACAAAAAGTAATTTATACCGATTGTTATTCAAGCCCGTTAAAAGCCATTAAATCTATTAAAGCCATTGGTGCTACAACACAAAATCATGCTAATTCGCGCCAAGGGTTATTAACGAAGTCGGCGCTACAGCGGGTGTGTAATGCGTATCCGCTTTTAAACAATCAAGCGTGTGTATCTTACCATGTGGTATTGTTATCATTACAAAAAAGCCATGAGTAGCTAATACTAAAATTAATCAAGGCACTAAAATGAAAGAATTTTTTATTACCGGTACCGACACCGACGCCGGAAAAACCCACGTGACTAGTTTGCTATTAAAGCTACTTGCCCAACATAAAAAAAACGCAATTGGCTTTAAGCCACTTGCCGCAGGCTGCGAAATGGCGTTTGATCAGCTAGTTAATGCTGATGCACTCATGCTAATGGAAAGCGCTACGGTAAGTGCTAAATACGATGTAATAAACCCCTTTGCCTTTGCGCCGCCTATTGCGCCGCACATAGCCGCAGAGCAAGTAGGGGTTAATATTACGCTCGATAAACTAAGCACAGCGTACTCAACACTTAAACAACAAGGTGCCGATTACCACCTAACCGAAGGCGCTGGTGGCTGGGTACTGCCAATTAATAACACCGATTATTTATACGACTGGGTTAAGGCCGAGCAACTACCCGTAATTTTAGTAGTAGGCATGAAACTAGGCTGTTTAAACCATGCTTTACTTACCGCTGCCCATATGCAAAGTTTAGGTATTAACTGCGTAGGCTGGATTGCCAACCAAGTAGACCCAAATATGGACGAATACCAAGCTAACCTTGATTCGTTAAAAGCACGCTTACCATTTCCTATTTTGGCTATAAGCCCATACAGCGAGCAAACCCCTAAACTGCAAATATACAAAACCTTGCTTAATACCCTCAATATACAGAGCTAATTGTGCCTGCTTTGCGTTTTTAAATGCAAAGCAGTTTTTATATTAAATACATGAGCTTATTAATTGTATTTACGCCTTGAAATTACCCACTTTAGTACACATATTACAAGTTAAAGCTATTGTTACTAAGGAAATAAACCGCTACATGACGCACCCATACATTAAACGCTTCGCTCAAAACACACAGGTAACGGGGGAACCCGAGGTAAAGCCAAGTGCTCAGCCTAAAACCCGTGTGGGCATTTTAGGTGGCGGCACAGCAGGGGCAACAATAGCTATCCGATTGGCAGCGCTAGGGATTCATACCACTATTTTTGAGAAAAAAAAGTCACTTATAGATGGCCCACCTATGTGCCATTTACATGCCGGTGGTAATTTATACCGTGAAATACCAGACGAAGACTGCATAGATTTACTCAAACAATGTATCGATATTTTACGGCTATACCCCTACACCATAGACGTACGCCCAACTGTGTTTGCAGTGCCTACGCGCGATGACGATTCACCCGATGATTTACTACCACGA